>CALKYB010000299.1 GCA_938003565.1 uncultured bacterium | reverse complement strand
GTACAAGACTATCCTTTAGCACCCTAGGATAAGGACAAAAATCCTTAGCAATTTCAGCTGCAATAATTTCTCCTGCCAACCCGGCAGTGCTAATTCCTCGGGAGCCAAAGCCAGCACTGATGAACAAACCTTTATTCTCATCCCCCGGAACTGCACCCACATAGGGAAGCCTGTCATAGGTAGATGTTCTAAAACTCACACGTGCTGAATCAGACTCCAGACTCGACTCTAAAGCACCCGGCAAAGCTGCCTTCAGTGAAGTCTTCATAGATTCGTTATCAGACTCCCTTACTTCCATCTCCATGTCATCATGAGAATAAGAGGAACCGACAAAATGGGTCCCGTCTTTCAACGGAGAAATATATCCGTCATAACAAACTAGAGTTTCAAGACTAGTTGATTGGCCAAAAGAAGCTACACTCATACATTGGCCCCGAACCGCTTCAAGAGGAAGCCATTTAAGCTGCTCAAACATCGAAGCAGCCCAAGCGGTGGCTACTACACAGCAATCAGCCTCTTCAATAACTTCTCCGTCTTGACCTAGAGCGCTCCACTTGTCTCCAGTGCGAACAAGGGAATCAACCTGCTGTTGCTTCATAACTATAACGCCCTTTGAAGCCAACAAGCTTTGGCAAAAATCCCTAGGGGGGAGGCAGCATCCATCAGGGAGATAAAAACCTCCGCCACTAAGCTCCACCCCGGCTATTTCAGAGGCAAGGGATTGATCAACTTTCTTAACAAAAGAATCAAGACCAGGACGGTTTTCAAACTCTTCAAACAATCGTTTCAAACGGTAACAATTAATTAGCTGAATGGCTCCACATTTAGAGTAGGCCAAACCAGCTGCTAACTCTGCAACCCGGGAAAGAAAATAATGAAATCCGATATTATAGAACTCTGAAAGTGAAGTAACTGCGTTCCCAAGATAAGGCAAAGCTATTGCCAATTTATTTCCACTAGCCCCATCACAAATAGAACTCGATGATTCTAACAACCTAACCTGTAAACCTCTTCGAGCCAAAGAATCTGCTACGGAGCAGCCAGCAACTCCTGACCCAATGACCAATGCGGTTTTGTAGTTCTTCAATGAAATTTTGGTTTTAGGGACAGAGTCGGGAAGATACTCAGCTAGAATACTGTGCTTCTTATTCCCGAAACCTGGAATTTTACTAACTTCAAAGTTATTCTTAATAAGATTACTTCTAACCCAGCCCGCAGCAGTAAAACTGCTTAGAGTTGAGCCTTTAGTGGATAACCGAGCTATCTCAGAGCAGATCTCCTCACCCCAAAGCTCAGGATTCAGCTTTGGAGAAAATCCATCTAAAAACCAAACATCAATTGAGGCATCAATTGATTTGAGACTCTCTTTTGCATCACCGCAAAGAATGTAGAGTTCAACTTCGCCATTAAACCAACTAAATCGATAACTACCTTGCACAGGAGGAGGATAGGTTTCGAGCAAGACCGCCAAATCTTGCGAATCAACTCCGTTGAGCTCAGCAATTTTAGCGAAGTCATCCTTTCTAAGTGGATGAAGTTCTGTTGAGAAGAATCTTAGCTTACCAGCCTTAGCAGATAGTTTTTTCCATAGGGTCAAACAAGCGAAAAAATTTAGACCGCTTCCAAATCCAATCTCTCCAACATTGACCTTTTCCTGCTCTAAAAGTCTAGCTTCTAACCGGTTCGGACGAAGAAAAACTTCGTTAGAAGCTTCCCACCCTTTATCAGGTGGGAAGTATATATCAGTATATTGAGTAGAAAATGGAGCCCCGTCTTTCCATTCTAGCTCCGCCTCATTCAGTGGTCTAAAACAACTCATAGGCGGCAAAGACGTGATCAAATTATATGACTAACTAGGCAAACCATTTCGAATTCTCTCAATAGCCGTGCTGATATTCTCCTTAGTTCCAAAAGCACTCAACCGAAAATAGCCCTCTCCACTTGGTCCAAAACCGGCCCCAGGGGTTCCAACTACATGACATGAGTTAAGCAAGCTATCAAAAAAGCCCCAACTATCCGGCTCTGGAGTCTTGAGCCATACATAGGGAGCGTTAACTCCACCAAAAACTGAGAAACCCTTCTCACTTAAGGCCTCCCGAATGACTTTTGCATTCTCCATATAATAAGAAACTCTCTCATCAACCTGAGCTTTACCTTTCTCGGAATAGATTGCGGCAGCAGCTTTCTGGACTGGATAGGATGCTCCGTTGAATTTAGTACAGTGCCTTCTATTCCAAAGACTGTGAATAGATATCTTCTCTCCACTAGATGACTGACCCATCAATTGCTTCGGCACTACTGTGTAAGCACAACGAACCCCGGTGAACCCAGCAGTTTTTGAAAAACTTCTAAACTCTATTGCACAATCCTTAGCCCCTTCAATTTCATATATTGACTTAGGAACATCCTTCTCAGTTATGAATCGTTCATAAGCTGAATCAAACAAGATAATCGAATTATTCTGCTTCGCGTAGTCCACCCAAGTCTTCAATTCACTCCTAGACATTGTCATGCCAGTAGGATTGTTAGGCGAGCAAAGATAGATCAAATCAACGCTTTCTTTAGGTAGCTCAGGGGAAAAATTATTCGTATCATTTAATGGCATATAAACGATACCTTCATATGTGCCAGAATCATTGGCCGCACCAGTTCGTCCAGCCATAACATTAGTATCCACATAAACTGGATAAGCAGGATCTGAAATAGCTACCTTTGAGTCGATGCTAAATATTTCTTGAATATTTCCTGAATCACACTTAGACCCATCACTAATAAAGACCTCATCGGCATCAATACCTAAACCGGCAAAATCATTTTCAACAACAGCATTACGCAAGAAATCATAGCCTTGCTCCGGTCCATAGCCCTTAAAGCTATCTTCCTTGGCCATGTCCTCCACACCCCTCTTAAAGGCTTCAACAACACTTTCGGCCAGGGGGAGAACCACATCTCCGATTCCTAGCTTAATTATATCAGCCTTCGGATTATTCTCGGCGAACTCCCGAACTCTTCGACCAATCTCAGGAAACAGATAACCAGCCTGTAGTTTCAAGTAGTTGTCGTTGATTCTAGCCATTCTGAATTCTCCTGTTCTTTGATTTAAAACTTATGAAATAATATGATCTAGGTCGACCCGACCCACCAATAAAATTATTGAGTCGCTAAAAATCTCTTTTTAGATTGAATTCTCAAGGTCGAACTGTCAGCAGAGTATAGATCATATTTCAATTTTTTTGCAAAAGAGCATGAGCGAAAAGAACTATATTACCCCAGAAGGATTCAAAATGCTTCAAGATGAGTATCGAGTCTTGCGGTTAGAGGAACGCCCAAAAATTGTTGAAACGGTAGCCTGGGCTGCCAGCAACGGCGACAGGTCCGAAAATGGTGACTACATCTACGGCAAAAAGAAGATGCGAGAAATCGATCGTCGTTTACGATTCCTCAGCAAACAACTAAACAACGCCAAAATTGTCGATCCGAAGGAACAGAGTTCCCAGCTGGTGCTATTTGGCGCGACTGTGACCGTGTTAGATGAGGACAATAAAAAGAAAACCTACAAAATAGTAGGTTCTGACGAATCTGATATCGCCCAACGAAAGATTTCTTGGAAATCCCCAATTGCAAAAGCACTTTTCAAAAAGCAGATGGGAGACTTCGTCATAGTGAAACTACCTGAAGGAGAAAAAGAACTAGAAATACTTGAGGTAGCCTACAAATAGACTACAGTCGATCTACAAACACAGCTACCTGATTACCAAAACCAGCCGGAACACTGAAATTTCCAGTTCCTCCACCATGACTTTTATTTTCAACAACGTAATTATCGTTGTCGATATCATACCAACTCAATCTATAAGTTCCAGAAGCCAAACTGTTAACTCCCATCGTGTTTGGTGTAGAACTGCTATCAGCATACAAAATATAATCGCGTGGACCAGCAAGTACATAATCAGTTTGAGCCGCCGCTCTAGAGTTATTTGGAGCCATGGTCTTGAAAGTAGTAGCCTCGAAAAATCTTCGGATATCACCGATGTCTTTCAATTCAGCCTCCGGTGTATTGGCTACATCAGTTCCATAATGAAGAACATAGCTATTAGCCATAGCAATGGCCCAACTTTGTCTTCTTCGATAGTCTCGACTTCCCGAAAGGTGACCTGATGACTCGGCCAAAGTAACATTGTAGCGACCTGATGCAGTGTTAAAAGCGGAAACCATAGCGCTATTTAATTCGCTCGGATTGCTAGAATTGAATTGAACAGCAAAAGAGTCTAAATTAGAATCATCTGCAAATTCGCCAAAGGCAAGACCCGTCGTCTTATGGATCGCAACAGGGTGATGATTATCATCAGCAGATTTTATAATTTGAGCTAGGCTAGAAATTCTCTGACTCGAAAGCCGCTCGTCATATTCCTCCATGACAACCCAAACAATATTACCAAGATCGTCAAATCTGTTTACTATGCCTTCAACGGTAGAGCGTTCTTGAGCTGAAACCGTGTCACCTGTTGACCAGACTACAGACTCATCATCATAAATAAAGAAATAAGAGACTATTCCCGCGTCATCAAGTTCTTTGAGCCAAGAGTACCACTGATCAAGCACAGCGGAATTTAGACCTGCGGAGGAGTTATTTCCAACAAACGGGTTATGAGTCGCATCCCCATCTCCCCCATGGGACCTAATCGCCTGAATGTAAATTGCATTGGCCCCAGAAGCTTTCAACTTTTGAATAATCAAACTCTGATCACCATTTCTAGTACCATCGGCGTTTCTAGACCCCCGGTAGAAAAAATCCTCGGGGTCACCCGCTCCAGACATAAAGAAAGGTTTTCCATCACTTCGTGAGAACCATCGACTATCATTTGGATCGACTCTCAACACAGCTGAACCAGGGGTGGGCGGTTGAGTTGTAGTTGTAGAGCTACTTGTCGTAGTGGAGGTGGTAGTTGGCACAATCTTTGTAGTAGTTGTACTGGGAGGAACTATTTTAGTAGTAGTGGTTGAGGCAATCTGAGTAGTAGTAGTTGAAGAGGTTGAAGGCGTAGTGGATGTCGTAGTTGTGACAGTTGTTGTTGAAGGAGTACTTCCATCAACAGCTCTAAAACGCACTATGCCCGTATCACTAATTAGATTGTTGCCCGCGAAATCAGAATAGGCCCGAACTCGAACCGAATGATCTCCTGCAGTCAAGTTCCACCTGTAAAATCCACCAGAATCGCCAGCGATAGCAAATGGTGCTTTATACTCTCTTCTATAGGGTGAGACTCCGTCAAAATCAAAATCAACTCGAGCAACAGATGATGATTCAGTTTCCGCTATCAATGTCAGATCTTTTGAACTAGAAATTTTTACAGTTGACCCTTCGGTCAACAACGAGAATCGACTAACTTCATACCCACCCGCGAGTTCCAGAACACTCAATTCTAATTTTTCTGACTCAAGACTAGAGTTCAGAAGAGCCGAACCTGTCGCCAAAGAAATAAATCCACTTTCTTCCTCCTGGCTCATAGCGATAGAAGAGGACGAGCCATCCTCTGCTTTACTCACTAAGTGAACAACATAAGGTTGATTCAAATTCTTTGGCTCAACTATGAGAATAGCCCTTCCCTCTATCTCACTTTTATCAACTTGCAAGTCTAGTCTCGCACCGGGCCGTAAACTATTAATCGAAAAAGTTTGAAGAAGTGCTCCTCTTCTTCCAGGCGACTCCTCATTGAAAATAAAAATATCCGCCGAGAGATTTGAATCATCTTTGTTAAAGATAGTAAGTTCGCTTACCAATACTGGTTCTGCATTCAAAG
>CALKYB010000298.1 GCA_938003565.1 uncultured bacterium | reverse complement strand
AGCTATTTCAGCAGTGCCAGCATTTCCGGGAGCACAAAAGAGTTTAGTAAGTTTTTTACTCTGAGAAAGCTTCCAAGCAATCGCATGCTCTCGCCCTCCACCACCTATCACTAAAACTTTCATATCTCTCTCCTCCAGGGTGAATTACACTAATGGCGAAAGTGCCGCTCGCCAGTAAGCAACATATCCATGCCTCGCTCATTAGCCGCATTGATCACCAGCTCATCCTTCACACTTCCTCCCGGCTGAACGAGGGCCGCTACACCCGAATCGTTCAAGACCTCCAATGTGTCTGGAAAAGGCAAAAAGGCATCACTTGCAGCCACAGAATCTTTCACTTCAAACCCGTGAAGTTTGGCACGCTCAATTGCAATCCTCGCGGCATCAACACGGCTCATTTGACCAGCCCCAACTCCTATGGCCTGCTGGTCTTTTGCGATAACAATAGTATTTGACTTAACATATTTCGCGACAATCCAAGCAAATTTTAAATCCTCAAGTACATCTTCTGAAGGCTCGGATTTCGTAACTTTTAGGTCGGAACTTAACTTACAACACGTCGGATCATCATCTTGAATCAAAACCCTGTCACCAATCACTTTCACCACCTGAGCCAAGTTCTTCTCTAACATTCTCTTGAAATCACATTTGATAAGGCGGACATTCTTCTTCTTAGCGAACAACGCTTTTGCCTCATCACTGAAATCCTCCACTAGAACGACTTCTACAAACTGTTCAAGTATATCCGCAGCCAATTTTTCATCAACTTTTCCACTAACAGCAATAATCCCTCCAAAAGCAATGACGGGATCACACTGCTTAGCTGCACGAAATGCTTCAATCGAGCTTTCCCGAACGGCGGCTCCGCAAGGGTTGGTATGTTTAATAACGACAGCAACATTCTTCGGAGAAAAATTATCATAGAGCTCAATAAACAGATCTAAAGCCCCCTGCATGTCTACTAGATTGTTATATGATAGCTCTTTTCCTTGAAGCTTCTCCCAAAGGGCATTGTCAGATCCAGACAGTCCGGAATGTCTATATAATGCAGCCTTTTGATGTGGGTTCTCTCCATATCGCAAATTCTGCTCTCTCTCTAAAGTCAGGCTCTCAAAAGGGGCAAACTTCCTCGGACTAGAATCATCCTCTAAAAGTTTTTCATTAAGGGAGAAATACCTAGCTATTGCTGCATCATAGCGGGCTGTCATAGCAAAAACTTTAGCCGCCAATTCACTTCTAGTCTTTCCGGAAATCGCTCCATTCTCTTTTAATTCATCGACAATTCTGGGGTAATCATCCGGATCACAAACTGGAACAACAAAACGACTATTCTTCGCCGCTGCTCGAATCATTGTGGGTCCGCCAATATCGATATCCTCGACCAAGCTAGGGTGATCAACTACCCCGGCAGCTTCAATTTCGGCAACTTTTTGGGTAAATGGATAAAGATTAACAACAACAAACTCCACCGGGGATATTTGATGCTGCTCTAATGTAGACATGTCATCTTTGAGATCCTTTCTAGCGAGAATCCCCCCGTGAATCTTCGGATGTAAACTCTTAACTCGGCCATCTAGTATTTCAGGGTGACCTGTGTAATCGCTGATAGAACGGACTTTAATTCCTCCATCAGTAAGATGCTTTGCAGTTCCCCCTGTCGAGAGAATAGAGATATCCATCTCAGCCAAAGCTTTGGCAAAAGGCACTAGGCCAGTTTTATCAAAAACACTCAATATCGCGAGCTTGCTCATCAATTTCCCCAAAAGACATCGTAAAAATTTCTCGAGTAAGGTTCCCTACTCCAATTAAAAACAAGCCTCGGCAGAGAAACAAACATCACCCACCAAGAGCTGGAGAGCTATACTTCTTTAAAAAATATTGGTAAAGCCTAAGCTGTGGACATTTTGCACAAAGTCTTGAAATAACGAAGAATTCACTTCGCTACACTGAGACTATTGCCGGCTAAAAGTCCCAAAATTCGCTTCAACGGCTCCAGGACCCGGAATAACAAGATTTAGAATTTAAAAAACCTTCGAGATCTAACTGAGGAGATGAGAAGCAAAATCAACATTAAGAAAATCGCGAAATATACTTCTGAGGTAGAAATCGCATTCTGAATAGACAGAATTGGAACCGCTACAGGGGAGGTCAATGGAAAAAATGCAAACAACCGAGCAACCTGACTATTCGGTCCTAAAATACAAAACATAGCAGCTAAAGAAAACAAAAACCCTAAGCCCAATCCGAAAAAGAGATTATACGTCTGAGGATCCTCTCTAGACTCAGAGGAAGACTTCCGCAATTTAAAACCCACCAGAAAGAGAGAGAAAAAAATTGGTAGAATGAATACAATAGAGAGATTAGGAAGTAGTAGCTTTAACAAAGCTTTCTGAGTCATGTAGGTTCCAACCCCTAGGCCAATTCCCACTACAAAGAGCAGACTAGTCCAAATCAACAAACGAATAAAATTGGTAAAATAGAGAGCTGACAGTTTCCCTAGCAACACTTGCGTCGGGCTTACAGAGCTTAACAACACCTCAAAAGTTAAGTTCTCTTTTTCAGAGGAAAGAGTCTTGTCAGTCCACCCCATAATACCAATACTCATAAATGTCACGGCCAGTGTCCAAAATAAAAATATTGAGTACTTCAATTTAGCAAAAAACCCATGAGCTCGAATTTCCTCGTCGGACTCTCTAAGAACAATATTAGTTTTAGTTTTTAAAATACTCTCAACTAACTCAGTCATTTCCAAATCACCATCCAAAATATTAAACCTTAGCAAATGGATGAATTTTTTTTGAAGATCACTGTTTAGGGAATCCTGAAATTTGTGCTCGAGGGAGCCTTTCTCTAGGAAATCTTTTCCAACCAGGAAGATTGCATCAACATCTTCAGCAGTAAGTGCCCACCTAGCTTCAGCCTCACTAGGGTAAAAACTAAAGTCACTCCGTTTATAGCTTTCTGGAAATTCCTTTATGACACCAGCCCCATCCCAGACTCCTATTGGTTTCTCCTCCTTGAGAGTCAACCAACTTTCCACAAAACCGCTAATCTTTTCACTTACTGAAAATGATTGCATATCAGATCTAAATGAGGAGTTTAATTCAGCGATTAAAGAAGCCCCAAGAAGGGGAACGTAAATAGTTATCAACCAAAACATTGGGTTTTTGAAAGCTTTCCTACTTTCCCATTTCGCAATAGTAAAAACCCCACGAAATAAACTTATAGGCTTTGAATACCACATTAAACTATGACCACTCATGTCAGCCCCAAAACTGGAGATGAAACCTGGGTATCTAGCTTTGGAGCAACTCCATTATTTATCTGGGATTTGATTCTAGATATGGCATACCGAGACATCGCGAAAGCAAGCAGGGGAATTATCATTGAAATTCCCAAAAGCTGCCACCACTCCTTAAAATACCCCTCGACTAGAAAGAAAAAAAGATACATTGCGGAGAAAAATTTAAAAAATACAATTAGAACTATTCCGTTAAGAAAGTAGAATGCGCCTTGAGCTAACTTCCCAGCCAGTTCATAACCAATTTCTCCAAGATAAGTGCCCCCCATTGTGAAAATGCCAAGCACACAGAATCCAATCGCCCATCTATTTTTTACCGCCACAGCGGAATTAAGTGCTATAGCCGCCGAGAGAAACAAAGTAAGCCCGAGGAAAGAAACGATTGAAAGAGTGGCAAACCATATAAGTATATTCCCAACCTCATCCATCCAACATAAATCCAAATCCGCTAATATGACTAGAATCAATGAAAATATGGCCCAAATTTGAAAGTGCACGAAGTTAGCGCAGGACTGCCCTAATATACGTCCTGAGACTAACTCCTCAGGCTCAACAGCAGTCAAAAGAACCTCAAGAGCTCGATTGGTCTTTTCTATTCTAGAAATTCGATTAAATCTTACCCCAGAAAAAATTGCTAACACAAAGTAGAGAATAAAAAATATGGTAACCAAAGTAGTGGCCCACTTATTTCCTTCAATCTCTAAACCTTTAGAATTCTGCTCGGAATAAGGGTTTACCAACAAACCTAGTTTTGTTTCGTTTTTCAGAAGAGATTCGTTCTTCAATAAAGACTTTAGCAGTAGTTCTTTAAGTGCAGTGGGTAGTTGTCGAATCCCGAAATACTCTACCGGATCTTCGACTGATAAATCGATTATGACTGCTGCATCTATTAAGTCTTGAGAATACATTTCCCTAGCTTTCTCTATACTAGAAACAACTACAAAGTTGTAAGAAATCGCATCATCATTCATTTTAGAAATTATCTCAGAGGTAATCTCATCTGACTGGTCGACAATACCAACACTCTCAATCTGCGGCTTCGACGGAAGACAAGCTCCCCATATAGCTAGAATTAGCATTAAGAGCAGAGGGCAAGCGACTACCGTCAACAGGAAATTTCTGCTTAACACAATACTGCGAAAGTCTTGCCAGGCGATACTTAGTACTCTGTACCTCATAGACTAACCTTTGCAAGTGCGAACAGTTTTTAGGAAAATGTCCTCAAGGGTATCTTTTTCAATTTCGAAGGACTCAATCTCAAAGGAAGTTTGCTCTATTATAGCCGAAAGAACTACTTTTGACTGGAGAGTTTCACCTACTCTAACTCTGTAGGAATTAGCTCGCTCAAGCTCCTCCACTACAATACTGTTATCAAGGCCACTTAAATCTCCCTGGCCTGAAAGCAATATATTTCCAGTAACAAATTTTTCCCTAACCTCTCGAGGTGTTCCACTTAAAACCAATGAGCCCTTATTAATCATAACCAAACGATCAGCGAGCTCCTCCACTAAATGCATTTGATGAGTGCATAGTAAAACCGCAGCACCTTCACTAGCAGCGTCAACTAAAATTTTTTTAATTTGCTTGGTAATTACAGGGTCCAATGCTGCAAAAGGCTCATCTACTATCAGTAACTTAGGCTTATGAATCAGCGTTGCAATGAATTGAGTCTTTTGCTGCATTCCGCGGCTCAATTCAGAAATTTTCTTATCTTTGTGCTCAGCTAAATCAAGTCGCTCCAACCATTCACTAACCCTCGAGCGCAAAACGGACCTAGATAGATTTTTGAGCTCTCCAAAATATTGGATACACTCTTCTACGGTAGAGTCTCGATACAACCCTCGTTCTTCAGGAAGATATCCAATCTGATTTTTCAGCGGTCCGTCCAAACTCCTACCTAAGATTTTGATATCACCTGAATCTGGAGTAATAAGATCTAAAATCATCCGCACGGTGGAGGTTTTTCCAGCCCCGTTAGGACCAATAAAGGCAAGAATTTCCCCTTGTCCAAGAGAAAAGGAAAGATCTTTTACAGCGACTGTGTTTCCATAAGATTTAGAGATATTGCTAAGATCGAGAGCCAGGGGTGGCTCATTGAGAGAAGATTGATCGCTCACCTATTTTATTCCGTGAGTACGAAGTATCTTACTTCGCTTAAGGTCTTCCTCTTCAGAATCACTAAGTTTCTTATTCAAGCTTGCTAGTTCATCTGAAAGCTTATTCTTTTGCATGGTCAATATTTCTCGTTCAGAAGTTTTCAGAGAATCTGCTAGATCAACGCTTTTAAGAATGCCTACTTGTCTGGATTGACGCAATTTTCTTTTCTCTAAGTCTTCCAGAAGTATACCAAACTCCGATATATCATACTCTAGCTGTTCCTTCCCAGACTTTACAGCATCAACCAGCGCACTTCTTAGCGACTTTCTTCTCTCACTTACCTCAGCTCGAAGGGAATTAATAAGCTTAATCGTGGCTGGATCTCTAACCCCGACTTTTGAGGCATCGGAGTAACGCATCGTTGCAACTTCCAATGCTGATTGAATTGACTTTACATCAGAGCTCACCTGACCAACTTCTTTAGCTAAAGACTCAATATTTCCGCCGATTCTCTTGTCGTAGTCGACATAAGTTTGATACTTTGATTTTGCAGCCGAGAGGTTTTGCCTGGTTTCTACAATAGCCTCTTCAACTATCAGAATTTGATCCTTAACCTCTGCCTTTCTACGCTCCAGTTGATCCCCGGACTGAATCCTTAAAGCATCTAGCCTCGATACAATTACAGCTAAATCTTCTCTAATTTTCAACTTTCGCTGAGCAGCTTGCTTCTTCTCAAAACTACTAAGAACAATACTTTTTTCAGGATTTTCACTCTCTACTAGCTTAACAGGTATCGTTGTAGGCACTGAAATCTTAACAGGTATGGTAGTCACGGGGGTGGAAATAACTTCAGCCCTGGTAGGATTTTCTAGCTTAGCAACCGGCTTTTCTACCTTAGTCTCAACTGAAGTTTTGTTCTTATCACTCACAGCCGCTTCTTTAATTATCGGCTCTACCACCTTCTCAACAACCGGTTGTTCTATAATTGGCTTCTCTATGACTGGCTGCTTTTTTACCGGAGGCTCTATTACTGGCGGCTTTGGTGACTCCGAGACTATAGTTTTTTCTACCTCACTGTTATTCTGCTGCACTAAGGTTTCATCCTCCACCACAACCTCTGTTTGCGGAACATTTGATTGAAAGTCTGATGTTTTACTCTCCCCTACTTTTGGAGTTAAATCAGAAATCTTCAACTTCTTAGGAGTAGTTATTGTCGGCTTAGTAACCTTAGCAATGGTCTCAGTTGATTTTCTTTGAGTTGGAACAGATGGTAGTGGATCACTTGGGACTTTGAGTTCCTCACTTTGGTCAGCACCAAAATTATTTTTAAATTCTTGTATTTTGGTCATTAACTGTGGATTCGACTTTAGAACAAACATTCCAAATCCAATACTTGCTATCACCAAAAAGAATCCTAAAAAGGAAGAAATAGACTTATTTCTGTTTACTTCATGCTGTACTGCCAGATCCGGCTCAGGCCTAGATTCATTGCCATCAAATACATTGTTATGACTCTTTGACTCGAACATTTCTTCTAGTCTCTCATCTGTATCACGAGCCACTAGATTTGGAGCCGACCTATTCTCAGCAGAAAAGGCAGGCGCATTCGATTCTAAATCTACAGTTGATTGAGTTTCAATACTGGCATGACTATCAGATAGAGAAACGTTATCCAAATTCGGCGTATAATCTTCTACAACCTCAGCACCTTCACTAAGTTCCATACCGGAAGCCACTGGCTCCAGGTCGATATCTTCTCCGACTATGTCATCTCTAATACCTGCGTCCTCTTGACTAGCAATCTCTACCTCGGCACTAATATCAACAGGCACCTGAATCTGCGACACAGGGATTTGCTTGATAACGCTGTAATCTCCAACCTTCTCAACTTCTTTTTCGACAACTTCACTTGGAGTACCAATATTGCCTAAAATTATATTATCAAAAGCATTTGCCCCGTCGGTCATGACGGAAGGTTTAATTTCTACACTCTCAGTCAATGGAATCGACGCAAGAACACAACTTCCTTCCGGCGCAACTTTGGAATCACATTTGTCATGAACATCAACAAAAACTTCCTTCAGAGAATGACGAAACTCTCCAATTTCAAAAGACTTTGAGCGCCCCGAAGTTGAAATCTCAATGACTCCAGACTTTGGAATGTTAACGTCTGTTGCTTGAGAAGAGGCAACTTCAATAACTTCCACAGTAATATTATCTGTTCCACCTCGACTATTTGCCAACTGAACTAGTTTCTCTGACGCATCAGCAGGATTATTCTGGTCAACTATTTCGGCGATCTCACTATCTTCAACATGATTATACAGACCATCACAACAAAGAATAAAACAATCCTTAGGTTTAACTGGGTAATCAAGATACCCTATGTCCGCTTCGATGGCATCAATTGGACCCAATGAACGGGTCAACATATGAGCCATAGGATGGGATTCAGCTTTGTCAGCATCAATCTCTCCAAGATCAACTAACTGTTGAACTAAAGTATGATCGCGGGTTAGACGAGCAATTTCTCGTCCTCTTTGCCAGTATATTCTGGAGTCTCCTACATTTGCTAGAATCGCTCGGTCCCCTACAAACCCAACCATAACAACAGTTGTTCCCATACCTTCCAATCCTTCAACTGTTTGGCTTTCGGTATAGATAAACTCATTTGCAATTCTTAGGGCTTCTCGAAAAGTGTCTGGAGAGACTAAACCATATTTGTCAAAGGCGAGGCGAGACAAGAGACTCACAGCAGAGAAAGAAGCGCGCTCACCACCAGCAGCACCACCCATTCCATCTGCTACGATGAACAAGCTAACCTGATCAGTCCGTGCCAAACCATAGGCATCTTGATTGTCATCACGGCGCATACCGACATCGGTTCGCACTCCGTAACGAAAACAAAACTGCCTGGCGTTTCCAGACTTCGCTGAGGGATCGTCAGCTTTCAAACCTTAAAAATCTCCCGTAAAAATTAAATTTCTAACAAGGTAGTTGTTATTAAAAACCTCAAAGCAACAACCATGGTTACAATGATTTAGAGTCGCTCAAAGGCTAAAACGTCGCTAAGTTCTAAAAAATTTAGGGAAATTTAAGATTTTAACGTGATAATGATCGAAAAGTCTCAGTTAAGACAGTTAAGTAGCTTAAATAATTGACATTTTAATATCAATTATCCGACCAAAACAGTGACAAAGTATTAGTAAACTTGCCTTATAAAAGGAGCACTAGCAGAAAGTTTTAGCCTCTTAATGTCAACTCGCCTCTGCACCGCAACAACCCGCGACTCAAAAGGTCCCGACAAAACCCGAAAATACTCTATCTTTTTTAGCCGAGCTTTCTGAACAACGGCCGGAAGATCGGCTTCTATCAATCTACTTTCTAACTCTTCTGCCTCTTTTCGGGCATTGGCCGCTACTATTTGCACATACCAACCAGCTGTCAATTGATCTTCAGATTCTGCCAGAGAACTACGTCTGTCAGCCTTATCAAGTGTAGAAGTATCAACCTTGCCTTGGCCAGGCCTGTCTAAACTAGAATCTTTTTTTAAAGTGTTTAGTATTTTAGGACCGAGGGAAGCTCGAGCCTGATTATTAGCTTCATGATCTGCCTTACCGCTAAGTGGAAGTCTAAGTGAAATATCGCTTTGCTCCCGCAGTGCTTTTTCTACACCTTGGGTTCGCCCTGCAAAAAGACCCATTAAAAACCCAGCGACAAGTGTTCCAGCCATAACTGACCAGAAGACTACTACATGCCCAAAATTCAATTGGAGATGCCAAAAACTAGATTGAACAGATTCAGTCTTGGAAGCATGGTTCTCAGAAGATGAAGTACTCCTCCGCGAAACTTTACTACTTTCCCAGTCCACTACTTTTAAATTTTTAGCCATAACTACAATCAAACAAGGCGAAAGGTTTTATAATTCCAAGACTACCATGAAGAAAACATCACCAGTTCTAACTTTTTTACAAAAAATTAAATTTCAAAAACACAGGAGTCAGCTCCTCGGATAACAGCGTATACCCATCGTAGTATAAATTTCGGCTTAGACGAACATTCAATCAGATGGGTATAGACATGGGGTCACTACTGCCATCAGACAGGTATACTGAGCCTTCAGTATGCTACAAGTCCGTAGGACTTGGCTAGAAAATTCAAAATCAAGCTGATTTTCTAAGGTTTAAATAAATTTTCTTGTGAAGCTGCCCTTATCATACATATTGAAGGATGCGTATACCTACCTTAGAGCCTCGCTCCCGCTCGGCTACACTGCGCAATGGCCACAATAAAGGACAACAGAATCAAATTGCACATAGTGTTTACCGACTCAATGGCTTTACCAGAGAAGTAGTCAACCGCCAGTAAGTTGGTGCTAACAACCTGGGCGAGGTTTTAGGAGGAAATGTTTCACCTTAAGAATCTCAGTTATCCAAAGACAGAAGCAACTCCCTTCACGAACATT
>CALKYB010000297.1 GCA_938003565.1 uncultured bacterium | reverse complement strand
GTAAGAATTTACTAGGTACTTTTTCACCTGCAGCAATAGTCTTGGCGGATATCGATTTTTTGGAAAGTCTCCCTGAACGAGAGTACAGGTCGGGATTGGCTGAAGTTGTAAAATATGGAGCAATTTTTTCAGCGGAGTTTTTTTCTTGGTTAAATATCAACTCTAAAGCGATTAAGTCGCGTGATAAATCGACACTTTTTCGTATGGTGAGGGATTGTGTAAGATTCAAAGTACAAACCGTAGTTGGTGATTTGAAAGATGAGTTGGGGCTGCGGGCAAAACTTAATTTTGGTCACACGCTAGGACACGCTATTGAGCGAATTAGTAAATACGAGAGGTATTTACATGGTGAAGCTATTTCTATTGGAATGGTTGCGGCATGTAAGGTATCGGAGCAGTTGGATATTTCAGATGACCTGGATTTTGATCCTTTGGTTAAGATTTTGGGAGAATTCGATTTGCCCGTTTCTTTGGACGCGGACTACGCTTCTGGATTACTTGATTTTAGACATACAGTTTCATCCCAGGAACTTTACTCGGAAGAGGGAGATCATGCTTGTTCGGATGAAGTTTTGGAGTCTGTCAAGCGTTTGCTTGAGGATTGGTTTATAGCAATTCGACAGGATAAAAAGCGAAGCTCTAACGATCTTCAATTTATTTATTTAAACGCCATTGGGAGCTCCGCGGTAAGAAGTTTAGAGATTAATAGTTTTATAGCCACAGCGGGCCTACTTTTACCTGTTGACAAGTAGTGTTTAGGCCCTAGTTATAGTGTGTATATTCGTCGTCAACTCTACACAGTGTGGTTGGTAGCTAGTTGTTAGTAAAAAAATCAATATTAGCGGTAAAAAACAGTGGCTCTCGGGCCATACTTAATATAGTTTGAACTTATTAATTGTGATTCCTATATCTTGTGGGTGTCATATACAAAATTTTGCTGTTTGCGAAGGGAGGGTGACAAGAATGTCTCTGCATAAGAAATTTCTAGTTTCAATATTTTCTATCCTAGTTGGGACTGGTTTCCTAGCTTGTGGCGGTGGAACTAATAATGACCAGGGAACATCGTTTCTCGCATATGGATGGTATAAAGGGACGCCTCCTGAAGGTTCAACTGGAGATGTCATCAATATCATGTCTGATGTCGCCGAGAGCGCCGATGGTACGGCGGGATTTGCTACAGCCTGGATTGGTTTAGAGAACAGACTAGCCAATCAGTTTATCAGAGTTGAGCGGATCGATTGCAGCTACTACGTAGATGGCAGTGTCAGTGGCTTTACCATCCCGGATGATTCAGAATTTGTCTCGTCAGTACTAGGTGCAAATCCTCCAAGTGCTGGTGGTAGCAGTGCGTTTGGCGGTAATATCGGAACAAGAAACGGTATTGATGGAGATCAGCTTTTTGCGAGTGGTGAGGCTAGACCTCAAACTACAAAATTAGAGTTTATGATAGTTAGTCAGGATTTAGTTCGTTATCTAAACCTAAACCGTAATAGTCTTCCCCCTACACCTTATACACTAAGTGTCGTTTGCAGAGCTAACGGTATTTCCCAAGCTGGAGACGTTTTAACGACTAATCCACTTAGTTACCCAGTTTACATCGTTAGTAGTCCAGGTTCTACCGCGCAAGCGGATGGAGTTTTAGCGAACAATGCTGAGAATGATGCAACAGTTTCGAATATAGTGACATCTACTTCTACTTTTAATCCAGGATTAGGTGCTAGCGGAACTTCGTTTTCGAACATTGGTACAGACGTTAGCGACACTGAGAGTGATTCAGAAGAGTCTGCTGATGACACTAGCTCAGATTCTGACGATGTAGCTACGGACGAATAGTTTTATATATTGTAGATATTTCAAAATTTTTTACACTTATTAAGATGGAAGGGATTTAAAAATGTTAGATGCCAAATCTAAATTCAGCAAATTGCCGTTTTTCAGACTATGCTCAATGGCCCTGTTGGTCTCAGCATTTGCTATATACGGATGTAATTCAGGGGATACTGATGGTGGTGAAGCAGTGGACCGCGTCAATGATGATTACGCTGAAATTGGAAGTCAACAGTTTAGCGGTAACATCGAAATTGAACTTCTAGAAGATGACCCAGGCCTAGGTAATATCACTGGATTTTTTGTTCGTGCTACTGATGCCAATGGCTTGCCTCTTGATTTTGTCAGAATTGCCTGTGATACAGAAAATGGTGTTAATATTGTTGAGCCGAATCAGCTTTCTGCCTTAACAGACTCTACTGGTGTTATGAGTGGTAAGCTTTGCGGGAACTCTCCAGGTAGCTTTCAAATTGAGTGTAGAGCCCCAGTCGGGTTTGGCTTAGTAGCCAGGGATACAATTATTATTCGTGGAGCGACTGGAGATGGCTTTGAAGGTTGTCCAGGTACTCCCGGTCAGTTGCCAGGTGGTGGTTTCGTAGACTTAGGATCTATTCGACTAACCTCTATCTTGTTTAGTAATAACCCAGGCGGTAACTATACACCTAATGGACCATTGGACGTGAGACGAAACCTGGATTGTGATGGTGATGGTCAAGGGGAAATTACTTACACGGATCCGGTTAGTGGTGAGGTAGAGCGAGATGAGACACCAGCGGATGACTTTGAGCCAATAGCTCTTACACGTGCGCAAATCACGGTTCAAAACCAGTTACTTGAGACCTTTACTATTGAAAGTGTAGAGTTTCAGTTTCTAAATGCGCCAGGTGGCCTAAATGATTTTTCTACCGGTCCAATTAATGTTGCGTCAACTGTAGCTGGTGCAAATAATGGCGGCGGTAATGGTGGTGGATCTACTCAAACGATTAATGTGTTGCTGGAGAATCAGGCTAACTTTATCAGGACGGCTATTGGAATCCGCACAGGAGGAGTTGTTCGTGGAGCATATGATATCCTAGTCATTGTAAATGGTACTAGAGCCGCTACTCGCGAGAGGGAACAGTTTCAAGCTTACACGACACTTTCACTTGATGATGTAGATAACTGTTCGTGATGAATTTCGTTAGTTTCACCGAACTTTAGAGATTGTTTTTATAGTTGAAAAGCCCATCTTTTAAGATGGGCTTTTTTGTATCGGCACTAATTCGGTGATTTAGCTTTCTATTGGTGTAATGTTCTAAATCAAGGATTAAGATTTTGAAGAATGAACTAAAAAAGGCTTTCGATGGAGAGCTTACTCAGGAAGATTTTGAGAGCCTTTTTTTAGAGTTGTCTGACTCTAGAGAAAAGAGAATAGAGGCTCGTGAGGAGTGTTTTAGGGTCCTTAACGATGATTCCAAGAACACACGCTGTCGTC
>CALKYB010000296.1 GCA_938003565.1 uncultured bacterium | reverse complement strand
TTGCCAAAGATGTCGCCCGACCCTTTGGATTTAAGTTGCAAGACTCTCAGATTCAGATTTGCCCGCAGAAAGATGTTAACTGTTCATCAAATAGCACTGGCAGTGGAAGTGAATTTATCGTTATTAGGATTCTAGATTCTCCAAGATTTCTATTTATGAAAGGGTATGATTTGAGGGCACTAGCGGTTGGTCGAAATGAAGCCTACTAAGAAAAATTTTTCTATCCTAAGAACACAAGAGTCGGGGGCCGTCTTATTGGAATTTACCCTCATTCTCCCAGTTGTTCTGATGATTATTTTTGCAGGAATTGAGTATACCCGCTCTCTTCGAGGATTACAGTTCACCACTACCATCAGCCGTGAGTCTGCTAGTATAGCTTTTAGGGAGTGCAGCGCGGATCTGCCAGCTAAAATTTCTGGATGCCTTGACTTGGTTCGCGATCGAATGGAGGACTTCGCCAGTGAGGTTGAGCCTGGAACGGAAGTTATTCTAAGTCTTTATGAGAATTCCAGTGGAACTGTCTCTAAACTTGCCGAGTCAAAAAGGGTAGATTCAAACTATACTTCCCGATTTTCAGAGGATAGTGAATCATTCACTGGCGCTTCTGAAATACTGACCTCTCACAAAAGATTGGTAGTTGCAGAAACCTTTGTGCCAATAAGTCGGTTGGTTAAAGAAATTCTAAAGTTTGATTTTGGATTATCGGAGGCCTTATATGACGCGACGATTCTCTAGATTCCCTCACGGGGAACAAGGTGCTGTTCTGGTCATGGGTGCGTTTGTTATCGCGATCTTGCTAGCTGTTGCTGGCTTAGCAGTAGACTCCGGTCGCTTTTATCATGCAAGATTGCAGCTACAAAAAGCTGCAGATGCAGGAGCTTTGTCGGGTTTAGGTGCTACTGTTATTGATTTTGATACTTTCTCGACCCTGGCAACTGTGGCTGAGAGAAAACAATTTATTGAAACAAAAGCCCTTAGGGCTGCCACTGAGAATCTTCGTGTTGCTGGATTTGATATCAGTGATCCAAAGTTAGAAATTACACCAACTTATAATTTTTCTACCGGGACGCTAAGGGTTGATGCTTCCTCCTCTCAAAAGTCTCTACTTGCTCTCGCAGCCCCAATGTTTTTATTGAACACAGATTCCCTCATGGAGTCCACAGGGTTGAGTGTTGTTGCTGAGGTGAATAGAAAACCGGCCAATATTTCATTGGTTTTGGATGTATCCAGTTCAATGGAATGTCCGAGTTTTGGTAGTTGTCGCTGTAATACTGCCCTTAGAGATCCCTCTGAATCTTGTGCTGAGGAAGCTGCATTGCTTGGTGTAAATCAAAAAATCACTGATTTGTCACAGGCTCTCTATCAATTTTTGGATCTCTTTGACACAGTTGAAGATAGAATCAATATGGTGTCTTTTGCTCTAATCGCCGACCTTCGGGTTCCGCTGAGGCCTATTGATCCTCTTACGGGCAAAGCTCATAGAGGGTTTGATAGGGCGGCTTTTAACAATTTTTCATCGGTTAGTCCTGGCAGCTCCACCAATCCTTCCGATGGGTTGATGACTGCTTACCAGGATTTTTTGGATAGTGGAGTTGCAAATGGCCCAGAAGAGGTTAGCTATATTCTTTTTTCCGATGGTGCTCCTACCGCGGCTAGGTTTTTAATTTCTAGTCCTAAAAGTGGAATGGAGGCCAACACTTCTTCGACCCTGGGTTCGCACGACTATCATCATTATTCTATTGTTTGGCAGGATTCCACAGTGTCACGAACCTGGGTTGGGCCG
This sequence comes from uncultured bacterium, assembly GCA_938003565.1. Classification (GTDB taxonomy): domain Bacteria; phylum Bdellovibrionota_C; class UBA2361; order SZUA-149; family CALKYB01; genus CALKYB01. Next base: position 2,190 of record CALKYB010000296.1, on the reverse strand, counting down.
TCTTTGTTCTTTAAGGAACATCATACCTTAGATCCTAAATATAATTCAGCTAAGGCTCCTGTTGGTAACTATACGCCGAGTTGTCATCACCCTCTCGTGCCGGTGGGTTCTACTGAAGCCCCTTCAGATGACACGAAATTTGAAGCAGTATTTACTGATTGTATAAATAATTTTGGATTTCATATGCCTATGACCCCAGGGAAAATTTATGGGGATGATATGAAATCCGGGACCAGCAAAGATTTTTCAAACCATTGGAGAGAGCAGTATTTTAATAATACGATTCAATTGTCTGATTTTTTAAGAGAAAAGAATGCAATGGTCTATACAATCGGTTTGGGGCAGCAACAAAATATAGCCGCTGACATTAGTCGTGGAGATCCATATCAGGGTATAAACAGTGTTTTGCACAGAAAGGATATTTTCTTATCTAGAGCAGCGAGTGATTATATAGAAGCTCATGATGAATTATCAAGGCCTTACCTGGGAGTACATCCGGAGTTTAGTTACAATGGGTACAAGAGCTATGAAGCACTCAAGTATTCATCAAACCCTAAATTTGGAAGGTATTTTGCGACGCCTAATTCCCAGGAATTAACAGGTATTTTTAAATCAATAGCTCAAAAAGTTCTTTTGCGTTTGACTAAGTAAAGATCGCAGAGTGATAACACCGTTGAGCTTAGAAATTAATTTAGGTTTTTTTGGAAGGGGTGTGTTTTATGAACGCTGCAAGGGTTTTCTTTACTAAATGTTCGCAGCGTTTTTCAGATAGTTGATGGTCTAAGCTTGGATTCGCTCCCCTTGGTTGAACACTAACAAGCTTTTCTCCTGAAATTTGACCCTGAGGAGGAACCTCTGCAGTAAATGATGTGGTTTGATTTTTTTTACCTAGCCATAATTTGTTTGCATCAACACTATTGTTAATTGTGTAGCATACTTTAATATTGCCACTCTCTAGAAGTTCAACGGAGAATTTTTTTGTTAGTGTAGATCTCCCACTAAAACGAGCTTCTGGTTCTTGGATAGTTTTTTCTTCCAGAAATAGTTTTGAAGATGAGCCTAGAAAGCTACGGAGTTGTTGATGTGCTGTGGAGTGTTTTAGCTCGTTTAGTGATTCGCGTTCCAGAACAGAACTTTTGGCTTGAATATATTTACTCTTTGCTAAATCCGCACTCATTGCAATACCGAATAAAAAACCACTAATAATAAAACTTACCTAGTTTTATTATGAATAATAGCCGGAAAAATGTTGCAAATGTTGCATGATAGGAGCAAAATTATTTACTTTAATGGCGAATACCGGAATATGGATTTCTCGTTTTTTTTACTCTAGGTTACTTTCTTATTGTCTCTGATTTTGACAATCCCCTCCATTTGGGGGCGCTTTCTCTGTTCGAGCGATTCTGACAATTTTCTGAAGGCTTGCCTAACATAGTAGTTGCAATCGCTCTGGGAAAGATTTTGTTCCGAGTTTGTCTCGCGACCATTAGATTGATTGCTTACGAGTAACTTCCCAGATACTTCCCCTTGAGAAGATACTTCAATCACTATTGATTCTGTGACATTTTTATCCCCTAGCCCGTAGCGATTTTTTTCAGTAATTTCCTCTTCAACAAAACTTAACTCTAATTTGTCTCCGTCGATACGCTTGAGGGACAATTCCGAAGATTTTGTAGATATTCCCCTTAAGCTCCAATTGGACCCTGGTATAGTTTTAAAACTTGTTCCAGAGCTCAGCTCGGGTCGCGAGCCTAAAAGACTTTGAAGTTGCTCATGGCTAGATGGTTGCTCTAAGTCACTCAAAGATTGTGACGGCTCAAGGCTTTTGGCAGCTACAGCAATATCACTTTTAAATTCGGGGCCCATTTAAAAAAACCTATTTTAAAATCTCAGAAAAAATTCACGCACCTTTATTATGTAGCAAACAGAAGGGATCGTATCGCTAAGGAAAATTAGGTAGTGATATGAGTTAGTTATAGGTTACGGGATGGCAGTTTGGGGATACTTAGTAATGCTAAACAGTGGATCTACAATATGGAATAGATTTAGTTATTACATTTGTAGCAACTCGAGCGGCGAGTAATGCTGTTTTGCTTCGTAGAATAGCGATATCGGCTTTTGAAAGATTCAAAGGATGCGGGTAGTTTAAATGGTATGCCTTCATGTCCCGCCCACTATAAACTTCGGTAT
>CALKYB010000295.1 GCA_938003565.1 uncultured bacterium | reverse complement strand
ATGGAAGAGCATAATGACTATGCAGTTTCTTTTATTGAGTCCTGTAAGTGGATTAAGGATAACTTACCTGAAGCAAAAGTGAGTGGCGGGGTTAGTAATATCTCCTTCTCTTTTAGAGGTAATGACCATGTTAGAGAAGCCATGCATGCGGCTTTTCTTTATCATTCCATCCGGGCAGGGTTGGATATGGGCATAGTTAATGCGGGTCAGCTAGCTATTTATGAAGAGATCCCGAAAGATCTGCTTGTTTTGGTTGAGGATGTTTTGCTGAATCGAAATGATGATGCCACCGAGAAGTTAATTGCCTATGCGGAAACAGTTAAGGACCAGGGCAAAGGCAAAAGTGCTCGAGTAGATTTAGCCTGGCGAGAGCTTCCGGTTGAAGAGAGATTGTCACATTCCTTAGTAAAGGGTCTTGATGAGTTTGTTGATGTTGATACTGAGGAAGCTCGGTTGAAGTATGGCAGCCCTCTCAAAGTAATTGAGGGCCCGTTGATGAGCGGGATGAATGTCGTTGGGGACTTGTTTGGTGCGGGAAAAATGTTTTTACCTCAAGTGGTAAAGAGTGCACGTGTGATGAAAAAGTCTGTAGCTTGGCTGACTCCTTTTATGGAAGAAGAAAAGGAAGGTAGCGAAAGTCTTTCGCAAGGTAAGGTTCTTTTAGCTACTGTGAAAGGTGATGTTCACGATATTGGTAAGAATATAGTTAGTGTGGTTCTGGCATGCAATAATTTTGAGATTATAGATCTTGGAGTGATGGTGCCGTTTAATAAGATTAAGGAGGAGGCTGAAAAACACCAGGTAGATATAATTGGTTTGAGTGGTTTGATAACCCCGTCCTTGGATGAGATGATAAAAAATGCCGCTGAAATGGAGAGACTAGGCATGAAATTGCCCTTGCTCATTGGAGGGGCAACGACCTCGCGGAAACATACGGCTGTGAAAATTGCCCCCAATTATTCGGGGCCAGTCATTCATGTCAACGACGCTTCTCGGAGTGTGCCGGTAGTCTCCTCTCTTTTTTCAGATTCTGACAGAGAAAAGCTTATTCAAGAGACAAAGGACAAATATTCAACCATTCGAGCGGAGTTTGAGGGACGTAAACCTTCAGTAGAGTATTGGGCGATAGGTAAGAGTAGAGAGAACTCCTTGAAACTTGCTTGGGAATCTTATCAGCCAGCAGCTCCAAATAAGCTTGGCGTTACTGTATTCGATGATTTTGATTTGGAGCGAATTGTTGAGTTTGTAGATTGGACTCCATTTTTTCAGTCTTGGGAACTTAAAGGGGCTTATCCAGGAATTTTGAGCTCTACTCGTTACGGAAAAGAAGCTAAAAAGCTCTTTGCCGACGCTCAAACGATGTTGTCAGATATTGTGTCTGGTAAAAAAATCCGGGCTCGGGGTGTGGTCGGAATCTTTCCGGCTCACAGATTTGGCTTTGATGATATCGAGGTTTTTTCAGATGAGACACGAGCTAAGCGAGAGGTAGTGCTTCATACCCTTCGTCAACAAGGAGAAAAGCGGGAAGAGCAGTCCTCTAGAGCCTTGGCTGATTTTATAGCGCCGAAAGATAGTGGTGTTAATGATTATATCGGTATGTTTGCAGTTAATACCGGGGAAGGAGTTGAGGTTTTAGTAAAAGAGTTTGAAGATAACTTGGATGATTACTCTAGCATTATGGTTAAGGCTCTCGCGGATAGGTTAGCTGAAGGATTTGCCGAATGTCTCCATGCAATAGTTCGGCGAGAAATATGGGGATACGGAGCTGACGAGGAACTTTCCAGCGAAGAATTGATTCGGGAGAAGTATCAAGGCATTAGACCCGCGGCCGGATATCCCGCTTGTCCGGATCACACAGAGAAGCAGTCGATTTGGGATTGCTTGGATGTTGAGAAGAACATTGGTTTAAAATTGACCGAAAATTTTGCAATGTATCCAGGTGCCTCTGTCTCAGGACTGTACTTCTCTCATCCAGAGTCTAGGTACTTTGGGTTGGGAAAGATTTCCAAGGATCAAGTAACAGACTATGCTCGACGAAAAGGTTGGAGTGTAGCTGAGGCCGAGCGCTGGCTAGCCGCTAATTTGTCCTACAATTAACTTATCAACACTTCGCCTGTGGATAACTTTGTTTAAGTTACTTGAAGTAGTGTGTCTTGGAGTATATAGTTCTTCTATATGTTGGTTTTTAGATGTCTGATTTTCGGCTGGTGGTATTGGGGTGAAACATTTCTTAAACGTATAGGTTTATATTTCTTTCTCAGGAAATGCTTCTGTATCCTTACTCCCGGGTTTTCCCCTACCGGGCTGGAGTAACGGCATTGTTTAGTTCAATTTATATTTGCACTTGTTAAGGCTTTGCGTCGTCCAATCGATGGCTGGTCTAAAAACTAACCGAGCAATTTGAGTTGGGGCAAGATTATTTAGGTGTTTTTGATTTTGCTCTTTTTTATTTATTGTAGGAGGGCGAATTGATGTCGAATCTTTGTTTTGCAAACGATGTAACAGCAGTTTCCGAATTAGATTTAAGAACTTCTAACTTAGCTTTCTCTGATTCGAGCTCGAGGCATGGGATGCTTCCAAAGAGGCGTCGTGCGGAGCTTAGTTTGATTGATTTTCCTTCTGAGACTTTTGCTGAAGAACAGAAGCCTTTTCATCTTGGTGCTTCTAAAGTCTTGAGTCTAAATGTTTATATGAACGGGGTGACTCTTTCTGAGCACTCGAACCTAGAGCCCATTTTCTTTGATAGTTTTCACCTTAGGTTTAAGGAAACTAAGAGTTTGCGCATTCCCGAGGGGCGGCATTTTTTATTTAAAGATGATATTTTACAAAGCTTGGAAGCCCGATTGGCTGCTGAGATGAATAAAGGCCTGCTTCAAGAAACAGTTGTGTATTTTGGCACCATCTCAGATCCGTTTCTTTCTTTTCAAAGTAAGTTTGATTTGACAAGATCTTGCCTGAAGCTCTTTGAGAGATACCCACCAGCTAGGATTGTTTTACAGACCCGCTCTCCTATGCTGCTCTCGGCTTTACCCACTTTGGTTAGTCTTTCTAAGAGCCTGATAGTAGCCGTTCCAGTTGAAACTCCGCTTGAGTCAGTGGTGCGTTCCTTGACCCCTCGTCAGCCAAGGATCTCAGAGAGATTGTCCACTTGTGGAGAGTTAATGCGTAGGGGCCTACCTGTTTGTATTCAGGTTTCTCCAATTTTACCGTACGGGAAGAAAGTAGGAGATGTGTGGAGTTTTGCGGAGCTTTTGAATGATTTTTCAAATCGAATCAGCTTTGGGAGCTTGTTTTATGGGTTACCCAGGGAGGTAAAAGAGTATGGAGAATTACCTTTCGTTAAAAAAATTCGCTCTCTCTCTTGTGAAGAGTTCTTACGACCCTATTGTTTTGCGGATCTTTATCGTGCTGTTTCGGTCTTGTCCCCGGAGAAGTTGAAGCCATTTCCCTCAATTTCAAAGGGTCCTGTGCAACTTGATTTTTTTGCAGCTTAAATTGGTTGATTGAGCAGCACACTCCAGTTGGCGCTTTTATTGTCCTAGTGATAGAAGTGAGACACTGGTATTCAACGCACTCTTCGATAGATACTTTTTAATGCTAAATTATCAGCCTATTGTGATTCTCGATCGAGATGGAACTATCAATGTCGATACTGGGTATGTTTCTGATCCGGATGGATTAGTTTTGATTCCCGGAGCGGCAAAAGCCATTGGTGATTTTAAAAGGCTAGGATTGAAAGTTATTGTTCTTAGCAATCAATCCGGCATTGGTAGGGGGTATTTTAGTTTAGATGATCTCCAATCTGTGAACAATAAACTGTCTGAGTTGCTTTTGTTGGAGGATTCTGAGGCAGTCATTGATGAGTTTTTGATTTGCCCTCATAGTCCAGATGACTTTTGTGGTTGTCGAAAACCCCAAGTTAGTTTGCTAGATAGTTTGCTCTCAAGATTTATCAGAGCTTCGGTTGAGGAATACAAGGTGGTTCTTGATGGAAAGAAGCTTAGCTGTAGTTGGTCAGAACTTTGTTGGGTTGTTGGTGATAAATTAAGTGACACGGGTGTGGGAGAGGCACTAGAGCTGCCGCATGAAAATCGATTTCTAGTGTTGACAGGTAATGGACAGTCTGAAGTTAAAAGTATAGAATCTCGAGATCTAGCGCCATTGGTGGTTGACTCGATTGTTGAGGCTTCAGCTTCTATTGTAGTTGCTGTTAATAAAATTTCTTAGTTTTTGTGCGAGTGGGGAACTTTTATGCATTGTGTTGTTACAGGTGTTGCGGGGTTTGTAGGATCAAGTTTAGCGGACTATTTGTTGGAGCTTGGTCATGATGTCTTAGGTATTGACTGTTTTATTGACTACTATCCCAAAGAAACTAAACTCCTCAATATTGCGAAGGCGCTCGATAACGACAAGTTTACTTTTCTTGAGAAAAATTTATTAGAGTTAGATTTGCCAAAGGTTTTCGAGGGGGCTGAGTATATATTTCATCAAGCTGCTCAGGCTGGAGTCCGTTCGAGTTGGGGTGAGCAGTTTTCAATTTATTCTGATAATAATATTATTGCCACTCAGAAAATTCTCGAAGCATCGAGAGGGTTACTTGCACAGGGAACCTTAAAAAAGGTCGTATATGCTTCTAGTTCCTCTGTCTATGGGGATGCTCAAACTTTACCAACTTCTGAAAATCTTAGACCTTCACCTGTGAGCCCGTATGGGGTTAGTAAGCTCTCTGGTGAGCATTTGATGGTGCTCTATGCCAAAGAGTTTGGAGTGCCCACTGCGAGTTTAAGGTATTTTACTGTCTACGGTCCGCGACATAGACCTGATATGGCTTTTCATCGATTTATCAAAGCAGGACTAGTTGGAGAAGCATTGACCTTATATGATGATGGGGAGCAGTCTCGTGATTTTACGTTCATCTCTGATATATTAAAAGCGAACTTTGCAGCTGCTTCTTATTCGGGAGATGAGCTAGTATTTAATATTGGTGGTGGGTCTCGAGTTACCATAAATGATGCGATCAAAACTATTGAGGAGATTATAGGAAAGCCCATAGAAATCACTCGTCAGGATAGGCAGAAAGGGGATGTGAAGCACACCGGGGCAGATATTTCTCGAGCAGCGGCGGAGTTGGCGTATAAACCAGAAGTTTGTCTCAGAGATGGACTGGCTTCGGAAGCAAAGTGGTTAGAGGGACTTCTCGCTAGGGTGTAGCTAGAGTCGCTGTGACTAATTCTTTATGAAAAAGATTTTAGTTCTACAAACTGGTTTCTTGGGTGATACGATACTGTCTTCCGCTGTTTTTTCAAACATTAAAAACATTTATCCCGATTCCTGTTTAACTGTTCTCACCACACCAGGTGCGGTGGATCTAGTTAGACATCATTCTGCTGTCGATGAGGTCATACCTTTTGCTAAGCGTGGTAATGATAGTGGTCTGCTCGGGCTTTGGCTCATGTCTCGGAAGATTTCAGCTAAGAAGTTTGACCTTGCTTTTTGTCTTCACAAATCTATACGTAGCTCACTTTTAGTGGCGTTAAGTGGTATCAAGAAGACTTATGGTTTTAGTGAAGCTACATTGCGTCTATTTTTTTCAAGTACGGTGCCAAGAAGTAGTTATTCGCACGATGTGCTTCGCAATTTAGCCATATTAAAAAACCTTGGTCACGACCCTCAAGAGTTAGATTCCCAGTTATCTATAGGCTTGGCTCCAGAGTGGGTTGAAGAAGCTGAGAGCTTGCTT
>CALKYB010000294.1 GCA_938003565.1 uncultured bacterium | reverse complement strand
GGACTGGTGCGATAAAATCAACTTCTTTGAGGATTTTAGTGACATATAAATGAGCGGAAATGGAACGAGCGTGCTCGCCTGCAGCAAGGTCGATGTGACTTAGAATGACACCACCAAATATGTTGCCCATGGCATTAGTGTCTTTTGGGAGCATCACGACTCTAATTTGAGGAATTTTATTTGAAATGTCCATGGTGAAGCTCTTACTTACAGGTAAATCATTTATTGGAAGAATAGTAGATTACTTATCAAGCTGTCTATAAGTAATTTCACAACTAGAGGTAGACTGTTGTTCTAGTGAGGAATAACTAAAACGCCAACTTGTTTGCCCCATCCAAATCTGTTGTCAGGTAGTTCGAATTTTAGCCAGTCGCCATTATTAGCCGTAGGCTCGACCAAAAGCTCTTCGCCTGACTTGAGTTTGACAATTGAAGGTGAAGCGGGGTCTGCACTACTGTGAAGATAGAAGTTGTCTTGAAGGACCACAGCCGGCATCTTCGAGGCAGAAAGAGGATTCTTAAACACCAGATGACCTTGATGATTTCGAGTAGTAGCAAAGACAGATATAGAGCTGAACAGGGAGCAGAGAAGAAAAATGCTTCTAAGCGGGCTGAGGGCACGGCCCAGAGTGTTTGATCTTCCAACGAGGAGTGATAGCCAAAATAAAGAGTAGCTGACTAATAATATTAGACGAAAAGCCTTGCCAGAGACAAAATCAAAATTTGAGAGCAAGGAGCTTCCTCCAGAATTATAGCTAGAGAAATCACTATCTACCTGCTCCCTGGCTAATTCTAAATTATAACGAGCCTCTTTGAAGCTTGGCTTCAGTGCGATAGCACGACGATAGAAGGCAATAGCTTCTCCATACTTCTGCTGTTGGAAGAGTGAATTTCCTAAATTGTAATTAATGGAAGGAGAGTCGGGAGAGTTGAGTAAAACTTTTTTGAACGCCTGCTCAGCGGCACTGAAGTCTTTGTTTGAAAATGAAACATAAGCTGAACTATGCGAGCTATCAGCCCATGAAGGATGGCAAAGTAGAGAAGAGATAACTAAAATATGTAGGGAAGTTAGTAAGTGCATTTTTATTTTAGTCTTTCCAAGTTGGTAGTTTTTTATGAAGCTTATTTATAAAAACAAGAGTACGGCTGCGAATCTCCTTAGGATCGGTAGTAGTTTTTTTGGCACTGAACCTTTGATCTTCTAGGAAACGTAAAATTTCCGATAGCTCTTCGTTACACGTTTCAGCTTCATCTCCTAGTATTTGACCGAGAGAATCTCGAATACTTCTAATAGAAGTGCCACATCCAAGTTGTTTCTGTAGGTAAGCTCTCAAGCTTTGATCGATTTTTCCCAAATCGTCAGATTTAACACTTTGCTGAGTGCGGGCTAGAAGCTTCTTTGAGTTATCCTTTCTGCGGGCTATTAAAAACTTTTTTAACCCTAGAAGACAGGAATATAGGGTCGGAATAAGGAAAATAAAACCCCACCAAAATTTAGGCTCAGTGGGTAGTTTTGGAAGGACAAGGCTTGAGGGTTTAACCAGATCTTTAAGAGGACTATTGTCGTCAGCGGTCTGCGTTAAAAGAGAATCATCTATAGCGGAATTTTTTGGAAAAGGGTTTGTCGGAGCTTTGGACAAGAGACTAGTTTGTCCGCTGGCACTCGGTTTTATTTGAATAAGTGCAGAATTCGATTGAATAGTCGAGTAGGTTTTGCTTTTAGGATTGAATGTTTCGAACGCAAAAACTGGTATCTGAATATTACCGGCGACTTGAGGTACTAGCTCCAGAGTAAAGATCTTCCTCATTAGGACGAACTCACCGTGAGTATTAACGTTAACCGTGTCCGATTTGGGGTAGATTTTAAATTTATCGCTATCTTTGCCTATAGCTTCAGGGAGCTTTAGGGGTCTAAGGTTTGCATCACCTGAAAGATAAATTGTTAGCTCTAATGAGTCTCCAATTGCTGCTTCGGAGTAATTGAACTTAGTTTTTACATTTACCTTACCAACTGGAATATAGCCTTTAAATTTCTTCGGGTGAGGGGGTAAGGGTTTAGGATTGACGCTTATTTCACCTAGACTATATGTTTCCTTTTGGAAGGATCTTCTTCTGCGCGCGAACCAGGGGTCATCAAAAATACTTCCAAGTTGTCTTTGTTTAGGGCTGTTTGGAGCTAGGACAGCAGCTTCGAGAACTCTTTCGCGAATGCGAAGCTTTTCTGTGCTAAGCGGAAATAAGGCAATTCGTTCATTATAGGTGCGGTCGCCACTATAACCTGCGTTTAGAGTTTTACTAGAATTGTTACCAAAGGACTCACTCCAGAAGCCGTCGTATTCGGCTGGTTCAGCTTTTATGTCCTTAATTCGCTCTGGTAAGTATAGGCTAGTGGTGTGAACTATTTGTTCCCCTATGTAAGGCTCTCCGTTATTAACATCGTGGGTGAACTTTGCTCCGGAGAGAGTGTTGTTAGAATTCTTTAGGTCGTCTGTTTTTCGAATCTTAATAATTGCTTGTTTGAGGGGGACTTTCTTGTCATTTAAAGAAATACTGCCAGGAGGTATTTTGTAACGACCAGGTTTTAGTTTTCGATTGGGAATAACTTGAAAACTAAAGTCTCTAGACATACTGGCTCTGCCATTAACATAGGACATTTGGCTACCACTTCCAGTATAGACGATTTCGAAATTATCAGATTTCGCGAACTCCGGAGTTAGGATTTTTTCAGGAATATCGCCTTGAAGTCTAATTGTGAGTTCGAATATATCCAAAACAGACCCCTCTTGGGGTTGAATAAACACTTCCGGTTCAAAAGCCTTAGCCGCGACGGAAAAAGACAGGGCGATCCATAAAATCACCAGGGAAATTAGACTTCTAGTATTTTGAGCCTTTAGGAACATTCGTTTACCAATCTAGCTTAGGAATTTTTTTATTCTCTCTCTTCATTTTTTGAATCGCTTTTCTTGCACGAAACTGTCTGCTTTTCTTCGGATTCTCTTCAACAGCGCCGAGCATTGATTCTAGTATATACTGGGCTTCCTCCTCAGAGGAATCTCCCGTATTCTGACTACCATTGCCAGGGTTCTCTCCTTGAGGATTATCGTCGTTCGAAGCACCATCGTCAGCTGAGCCTTCTTTGTCTTTTTTTGGTTCTTCAGGTTCGGCTCCACCTTGAGGATCTTCAGTTGGCTCCTCTTTGGGACCGTCTTGCTCCTCAGGCTTGCCACCGCCCTCTTCGGGACTTTCTTGCTGCTCTTCTTCTTCAGAGGGAGGACTTTCTCCACTTTTAGAATTGTCTTCTTCCTCAGTTTTTTGATCCTGTTTCGACTCTGAGTCTTTGTCTGACTTTTCTCCGTCATTGCTTTCCCCAGAGTCTGATTCTGAAGAATCTTCAGGCTTAGATTTCTCAGAATCGGAGCTGTCTTTGGATTCGTTCTCTTTAGATTGGTTGTCTTTGTTTTGTTTTTCTTGTTTCCGTTGTTCTTGTTCTTGTTGCTGCTCCTTGAGCAGCTTCTCCGCATACTTAAGATTATTGTCAATATCAGCGTTGAGAGGGGCTAGCTTCTTGGCCTCTTTGTAGGACTGAACCGCTTCGGTGAATTTTTCTAATTGGACCTGGGCATTTCCTAAATTGTAAAGGGAGGAGGCTTGTTTCGATTGATCTTTATAAGTAGTTGCAGCGCTCAAAAAGGCATTTGAGGCTGTCTCGAAGTCTCCAGTTCGGTAAGCGGATGAACCAAGTGCAATTTGAATATCGGGGTTTTCTGCAAATTCTTCGGCTAATTTCTTTAGCTTGCTAAAAGCTTCCTCGTAATGTGACCCACTGTAGAGCTTCGTGGCCTGCGAAAACTCATCTAGATTCTCTGAGGAGAGTTCTGACACCTGAGCAAAAACTGGCCTTGCTACTACAATGGTTTGTAGGAAGAGAAGCAAAAAAATATGAGCTGAAAAACTGGCACCTAGCCTGCTAAAAATCCAGAGTGCTAGCGCAACAGCTAGTGGTATCTGAAAATACTCGTGGAAGTTGTTGGAGCTGATTTCATCTGAGTTTTCAGATTCAGTAATGTTTTTTAGGCCTTTATCGTAAAGTTCTATCGAGTCGCCATCAGAGTTTAGCACCGAAACATATTTTCCACCGGTTTGTTCGGCTAGGTCTTTTAGAGCAGCTGTATTTAGGCGACTAATTACAGGGTCTCCACTCCTGTCTCTCTTAATACCATACTGAGTTGGTATAGTTGATCCTTTTTCTGTGCCGATTCCAAGTATGAAAAGCTTTGTGCCGGTACTGGTGGCTTTGTCTTTGATTTTTCTCCAGTCGCCTTCAAGGTCTTCTCCGTCAGTGATAAGCAAAACTGCTCGACTTCTTTTATTTTTGAGGATCTTTGAGTCCGTATCTTTAACTCCAAAGGCTTCGAGACTTTTACTAAGGGCTTCCTCAATGTTTGTACCATTGATGGGCACTAGTCCAGATTCAATATTGTTCAAGAATAAATTGAAGGTGCCGTAGTCAAGTGTAAGAGGAGTTTCCATAAACGCAACACCAGCAAAAACAACTAGCGCTAAACGGTCACCCTGTAGTCTGGCTAATAGATCACTAAGTTCGCGTTTTGCTCTTTCCAAGCGATTAGGCTTTACGTCTTCGGCATTCATGCTTTCTGAAACATCAAAAGCGATAACTATATCTATACCTTTTCGTTTTTGCTGAACTAATTCCTTCTCTCCTAAAGGGCGCAGCCATGAGAGAGATAACAATGCTAAGACAAGAAGCAAAAGAATGTTCTGGCTTATGAATCGGTTTTTAGTGGTTTTTAGGCCTTTACTAAGATCAGACTGGTTAAAGGAGGTTATTCTTTTTGACCATTCTTTGCGACTCCAATAGACCAGTGTAAGACCAATTAGTGGTAGGAGCAATACGATAAGAGAGTTAGCAAGCTTCATCTACGGAACCTTCAGAAATAGGGAATATTTCAAGGAGTAGTAGCTAAAGAAAAGTATAAGAGCTAGTGAGAGATAGGGGAGAAAATGTTCTTCGTAGGCCACCCAAGTCTTAGCTTTCTCAACTCGCTCTTCAATCTTATCAATTTCAGCGTAGATTTGCTCTAGGGTCTCAAGATTATCAGCGCGAAAATACTTTGCTCCGGTAACTGAGGCGATGGATTGCAAAGTAGCTTCGTCAAACTCCATTTTCTGCTGGCGGTACCTTGTTCGACCAAATAAGTCCTGAACAGGAAATGGAGCTGCTTTCCCACTACCGATACCAATTGTATAAATTTTTACATCCAGTTCCTTGGCGATTTTAGCAGCTTCTTCAGGTTTGAGTTTGCCCGAATTGCTCTTACCGTCGGTAACGAGGACGGCCACTTTGGATTCAGATTCGATTTTCTTTAAACGTTTGAGGCCAATTGCAATCGCGCTTCCAATTGCTGTCCCGCTTCCGGCCATTCCAATTTCCAAGTCTTCGACGAACTTACTAAGGACTTTGTGATCTAGGGTGAGAGGACATTGGGTGTAGGCCTGGTCGCCGAAGACAACTAAGCCCATTCGATCACCCTTTCTCTTCTCGATGAAATCAACAACCACTTTTTTTAGGGCTTTGAGACGGTTTACACGCTCTCCATTAATTTTAAAATCTAGAGCATGCATACTTCTAGATATGTCTAGAATCATCATGATGTCTCTTCCGCTTGCCTCGACTTCAGTAAAAGACGCATCGCTTTGAGGTCTAGCAAGTGCAAAAACTGCAAGTGTGAAGGCGAGCAAAGATAGAAGCGAGAGCAAAGATCTCCGGATTTTCTGACGAAAAGATTTAGGTAGGGAGGAGTGAGAGTCAGAGAAGGAGTGATTAATAGATGACTGCCCTGAACTGGGAGATGGCTTTGAAGAAAAACGTCCAAGAAGTCTCCGAATTCGAAGTTCTTCGATAAAAAAGGGGATAAAAAGTAGCAAGATAAATGCCTCTGGAGAAGCGAAGGTCATCGATTGACAGCTCCTTGTTTCTCGGCGAGTGCTTCTTTCTTAGCTTGCTCATTCAGGTGAGACTCCAGTCTGTCTACAACAGAGAGAGTTAGATTTTCAATTGAGTGGGCGTGCCTCTCTCCAGAAGCTTTCTTGTCAGAGAAAGTAATCTTTAGAGTCTCAGACAATACCTGAAGAAGTTTTTCGTTAGTTTCATCTAGAGCTTCCGTATTTAGGAGATTAAATCTTTGTTTTAGTAGTGAAGGAAAATCATTACTAATCTCTTTTAGTGTTCTGTCTTGGGCTGGATACTTAGTGATTGAAGCGAGTAGGTTTCTGAGGGAAATGGATATTTTTTCAGAGTAATCTCTAGCTCCAATGCTGCCCTCACGGAAAGCCTCTTCGTTACTTTTTAGAGATTCTCTGCAAGTCCTAAAAGGAAACTCTGGACTCTCAGAGTGTTTGGGTTTGAGGAGTTTTAGAAAGTGTCGAATGAATAATATCGCAAAAACTACCCCAAAAACTAGCAAAAAAGCAGTAAGGTAGCCATGGAAGTTAGATGCTCCGTCTACGACTTCGAGGGGCTCTATGTCAGCGAAGCCAGTGCTAGCGTCGTGAATTTGTTTGTCCATAATGCTCCTTAGGAAGTACAGCTAATCGATACTTGTTTTTTCTTAACCCTAGCCTGAAAGTATTGACGAATCGTTGGAAGGAATTCATGACCTGTTCTTAGACGAATAATTCCCGCTCCGGACTTTTCTAAGGTTTGGGTAAGTGCTTGTTTATGATAGCTCATTTTCTCATCATAGGCTTTTCGTAGTTTAGAGCTAGAGGTGTCAACCAGATGGGTTTTGCCAGTTTCTGGATCTCTTAGGGAAATCAAACCGGATTTTGGTAACTGACTGTCCGAGGCATCTTCGATTACAACGGCCGTGACATCGTGCCTTTTAGCTAATTGAGCAAGGTTGTCGCAGGCTTTAGGATCGAAAAAATCAGAAATTAGAATGACCACGGATCTTCTTTTTAGTATTTTCATTAAAAATTGTATCATGCCGTCAATATCTGTACCCGGATTATACTGACCTGGAGTCATAACCTCAGTGATAATTCTCCATACAGAATTTCTAGCTTTTTTAGGTGGGTGGTAAGACTCGAGTTGGTCTGAGTAAGTGACCAAGCCGACTTTATCATTGTTCTGCATAGCAATCATTGTAAAAACTGCGCCTATTTGAGCGGCAAGGCGTTCTCGAGATTGACCAGCGGTTCCCGTATGAGAAGATGCACTTACGTCAACTGCTATCATTACGGAAAGTTCTCGCTCTTCTCTAAATCTCTTAACAAAAGGCTGTCCGCTTCTGGCAGTAACCTTCCAGTCTATTGATCTGACATCATCCCCTGGAGCGTACTCTCTCACATCTTCGAACTCAATACCTCGTCCTTTAAACGCACTTCGGTAGCCTCCAAGAAGGTTTTCGTCAGCGATTCGTTTAGTTGAGAAGTGAAGCTTCTTTACTTCAGCCATAAGCTCTTTAGTTAGAACTTTGGTGTCAGAAGATTGGGAACTATCTTGCCTGAGGTTAGAGCGAGACACTTTCCTGCTAGTTCTTCCGAGTAGGTTTTTTAGAAGCGACATTCTATGCCCCCTAGGGAACTTGAACACTATCAACTAGTTTCTCAATAATGTCTTCAGAAGAGACTCCCTCAGCCTCGGCTTCGTAACCGAGCATTATGCGATGGCGAAGAACATCTTCCGAAACATCTTTCACATACTCTGGTCTCACAAAACTATCCCCGTTAATTAGAGCCTCAGCGCGCGCGCACTCATAAAGGGCGATTGATGCTCGGGGGGATGCTCCTAGTTCGATGTAGTTCTTTAACTCTGGATCGCTTGGGTTGCGGCTGGCGCTAACGATGTCGACTATATATTTCTTAATGCGCTCGTCTACGTAAATTTCACGACAAGTTTTTCGCATTTCTATTAACTCATTGGTGTCAACTATAGGTTTTGTGGGCTCGGAGGAGTTAATTTCACGAATAGAGTTTAGCATTTGAAATTCTTCGTCTTTACTAGGGTAGTCTATTTTTACCTTCATAATAAAGCGATCAACTTGAGCTTCCGGTAGTGGGTAGGTTCCCTCTTGTTCGACAGGATTCTGTGTGGCCAGGACGAGAAAGAGGTCTGGAAGTTTAAAGGTCTGACCCGCTATTGTAACCTGTTTTTCTTGCATTATCTCAAGCAAAGCACTTTGAACTTTAGCTGGAGCCCTGTTTATTTCGTCGGCTAAAACAAAGTTGGCAAAGACTGGACCCTGGCGAACGATGAAGTCACCCTTGTCTGGTCTGAATATTTCAGTTCCTAGAAGGTCGGCAGGAAGAAGGTCTGGAGTGAATTGAACTCTTGAAAACTGGCAATCTACAACTTCAGCCAGAGTTTTAATAGCTAGAGTTTTAGCCAGTCCGGGGACACCCTCTAGGAGAATATGCCCCTCGGTAACAATTGCAGTGATAAATCTTTTCCGCAGTGCTTCCTGACCAATAACTTTTTTTCCAACCGCGGAGCTGATTCTAGAAATTGTCTTCGACGCTTTAGAAAGTTTTTCTTCAATGTCTTTTGAAGTATTTTCGTTGGTCATTTAAAAAGTCTCTTCTGAGTCTATACAGCGTGATTAGTAAATTGTTGAGTGTAGTTATTTCAAACTGCAAACTGAGGTTTCAGTAAAGCATAAGTGGGGAGGGTTGAGCTTTAAAAACCTCGAGAGCGAGACTACGACTCTCGAGGTTGATTGGATTCTATTTGGAATTCCTTTTAGTAGTTGTCGTGAGTCTTGTAAGGCTCACCACCCCTTGGCTGATAATTTTGCGACTGGGCGCCGTCTATCTGACCGGACTCACCCCCGAACGAAGCTCGGTCGCGAAAGATGGCAAAGTGGGCTCTTCTATTCGCTCGAAAGGCTGATTCAGACTCGCTTGTTTCGAGTGGAATTTCTTCCCCATAGGTAATGGTGCTGAGCTGACTTGGTTTAACTCCAAGATTTACTAAATACTTTGCAACCGATTTAGCGCGAGCTTTGCCCAATGCTAAATTATATTCGCTAGTTCCCCGACTGTCGCAGTGACCTTCAATTTCAACTTTAAGAGAAGAGTCTTCTGCTAGAACTCGGGCATCGCTTTCAAGTTGGCTAATAAATTCACGAGGAATTTCAGATGAGTCGTAACCAAAGTTTATATCCTGGAATGGGCCTCCTGTGGTGCTTGAACCGAACTGCCCGCCAGATTGAGCTTCAGGTATGTTTCCCTGTCCCCACTGTCTCTCAGCCAATGCAAGATCTTGATCCGAGAAAGCACCATCAGGTCCGGTTCCGAAAGCTCCGTTGCCGTCTGTACCTATTTTGCCTTTAGTCGGTGTGCAAGCCGAGAACATCGCCAATACAGCCAAGCTTGCAATGGTTTTAAAGGTCAAGTTCTTAAAGGATATGCTAGTTAAAGTGAGTTTCATCTAAGTTTACCTCTATTCAAGTTAAAGCCTTGATTCTAAAATAGGCCAATTCTAATTTCTTATTATTAACAAAGCTTCAGAAACCTAAGCCTAAAAAGTTTTTAAGCAAATGGGCCTCAAGTTAGACAATATCTAACAAGAGAACTAACCCAAGGGTATCAAAAAAGAATGACGAAAATTCAGCTAAAATATTCTCAAGGGCATTCTCTATGGAATATTTTTCAAGTATTAGCGTCGAATCCTACAACGATGCAAAATAATCTCGAGTGCTAGTGAGTTAAAATCTTTCTAGCACTGATTTTCCACCGACATTTTTATAACAAATGACAATAATCATGGCTAGTTGAAAGGGTCTTAATAAGATAGCTATTTGCTCGGTTTGAAGATTCTCCAATCGGTATGCCGGAGAGAATTGTGGAGTTTGCACCTGTGGAGAATTTTGCTTAGTATACTGAAACATTATAAATATTGGTTTTTTTTGTTGAGTCTCGGCTGTTTCATTATAAGCGCAGCTTCACAAGAAAATCTAATATGTAAGCTTTGACCTGCGGTCTTGCCGGCATATTTAGGTTTCAGTATAGCTGTTTTATGGCACTGCTAATACTCACTACTCGAAAGAAATTGTTTATTCTTTGGTTATAGTGGGTGAGTATATCTGACTCCATTCCTATTTATTGAAAAACAGGGGTGGCTTTTTACACTCCTTTGAGGTCCGATGAATAAATTTTCAAATGCTCTAATTTTCTGTGTAAATCTAGTTTTTTTTCTCAGCCCCCCAGCTGTAGCTCAACTAAACGATGATTTTGTTTGTATAAAAAAATTAGGAGCTTCTTCAAGAGGAGCGCTTTTAGCTGAAATGGATAGGAGGTTTGAAAATGTCCGAGGCTTTACAGCTACGTTTCGCCAAGAATCGAGAATGTTGGCAGGAACTGGTTCTGTCGCCAATCAGGGAAAGGTGAGTTTTCTGAAGCCAGGCAGAATGTATTGGCAGTATGAGAATCCCTTACAGCTATTCATCTCTAATGCTGAGACAGTTTGGTACTACCAGCCCGATGGGGATTCGCTAGAAGCTGGGGGAGGAGAGATAACTCTAATTGATTTTGAGAGAGCCTTTAGTTCTGAAACTCCTGGATCGTTTTTGCTTGGCTTGGGAGCTTTGTCTAAAGATTTTAAAATGGTTTCAGGTTGTGAAACAAAGAAAGGTTACTCTGTTAAACTTCGACCAATCGTAGAGGATGAAAATCTGGAAGAGTTTTTTCTATTGGTTCGGAAGTGGGATAATGTGGCGATTGGGGCAAAGATTGTGGATTTCAGTGAAAACGAAACCATTATTCGCTTTTATAATATTAAAACCAACACAGGTTTAAAAAGATCTTTTTTCGATTACAAGATTCCGAGAGGAGTTTATGTTGATGATAGAAGACAAAAGCGTTCCCCCAGGGCAGCTCGCAGAGCCTCACAAAGTGATAAGTTGGACGCGAAAAGACGTTACCAGGAAAAAAAATACGATTCTAAGAGTTTTGATAATGATAAGCCAGTGATTCGAGAGCGAGGATTGGGCGAAGCCGCTGCAGGCGGATATACCAATTTCAATGAGGTGGATATTTTAAATGAGTAGTGAAAGACTCCCGATTTATGGAGCGCTAAAGCATGATGATACCGACTCTCAGCCCGGTTCAGGAGCTCCCATCGTTAGTGCAAAAGACTATGCGGGCAATGCCTCTATAGTTACCTTAGGTTGTGCTAAGAACACGGTTGATTCTGAAGTGATGTTGGGTGCTCTTGCCAGTCGCGGATTTCAAACAGTAGCCGACCCTAGTGAGGCTGAATTGGTGGTTGTCAATACATGCGCCTTTTTAGAATCAGCAGTGGAGGAAGGAATTGAAACGATTCTTTCCTTGGCGGAGTTGAAAAAAACGGGTCGGTTGCGCCAGTTGTTTGTAGCTGGGTGTATGGTTGAGCGTTATCGTGCGGATTTGGAAAAGAACCTTCCTGAAGTTGATAGATTTCTCTCTACCGATGAGTTGCTCACAGTTGGGTTAGAGTCTGAGACCACCAAGGAGTGTTTTGATAAAGCCCGTAGACCGTACTTTCTCTATGACGAGACTATGCCAAGAGTGCTCTCTACCGCGGCTCACAGTGTCTACGTGAAAGTTTCGGAAGGCTGTGATCGTCCCTGTTCTTTCTGTATTATCCCTAAGATTCGAGGAAGTCTTCGCTCCCGACCTGTTGATTCGATAGTCTCGGAGTGTAGCAGTTTGGTTGCCGGTGGAGCTAGAGAACTCAACTTAATCGCGCAGGATTTGACTGCCTACGGAACTGATTTGGCGGGCGAGCCGCAGCTTAAGCAGTTAGTTCGTGATCTCAATAACCTTGAAGTGAACGAGGAGTTTTGGATTAGACTTTTTTATGCTTATCCAGTTGGGGTTGACCGGGAACTTGTGGAGCAAATTGCTAGCTCAAAGCGGGTTTGTAACTATCTGGATATGCCTCTTCAGCATATTAGCTCTCCCGTGCTTAAATCCATGAGGAGACCTTTGGGTGGGCGACGAACCCGTGAGTTGATTGAGAATATCAGAGCCTGGGCGCCTGAAATTGAGCTTCGAACAACTTTCATTACTGGTTTCCCAGGCGAAACAGAGGAAGATGTAGATCGCTTGGTTGACTTCGTTTCAGAGGGACACTTTTCGCACCTAGGAGTTTTTACCTATTCTCAAGAGAGTGAGGCGGATTCGTATACTTATGAGGGGCAAATTGAGAAGGAATTGGCTGAAGAGAGAAAAGGACGAGTACTTCTTGCGCAGCAGAAAGTAGTAGCGGATCGAGCTAGCCTTCATTTAGATCAAGAGATTGAGGTTTTGATTGAAGGAACTCATGCCGATACGGATTTGTTAATGCGAGGTCGAGCTAACTGGCAAGGTCCTGAGGTTGATGGTGAGGTTATTATCAATCAATTCGATGACTCGGTCTTGCGGAGCGAGAATCTGACGCCGGAGGGTTTATTGGATCACTCTAAACTAATTGGCAAGTTTGGAAGGGTTAGGGTCAGTGAGACTCTCGGTTATGATCTTGTCGGGACCCTAGAAGTTGTATAGCTGAGGAACATAGCTTCGCAAGAAAAGCTAGTTGAGCTTAGAAAATCAGCTTTATTTGGTATTTTCTAGCCAAGTCCTGAGGACTTGTAGCATACTGAAGGCGCATTGTATCTGTCTAATGTTAGTGCTTACGCACTGCATATACCCATCGGATTGATAGTTCGTCTTTGCCGAAATTTATACTTGGATTGGTATATCCATTTTTATCCTCTCGTCGTTCTTTTAATTACTTAAATGTGAAAATTACATATTGTTTCCTGCTTTCTGAGGTTGGCTAGTTTTCTGGCCTTTTTTGGAGGCAGGAGTAGCTACGAGGTTTTGACTACTTCTTTTTTTATTAAAGGAGGTTGCCATGTTTCAATCGTTTCGTAATCAGTGTTTTAGCTCATTCACAGCTGAGCTTAGTGGGCCGAATCCTTCCGACTGGAATATTAGGCCTGGAATTCGAGTGAGGTTTGACATGGCCAAACAGGCCTATTACATGCCTTTAGGGGATGACAATGACTATCGAATTCGCTCTTCTGATGCATTTAGTCTTAGTGAGGTTTTGCATCTTCAAGTGTACTTGAGTGCGATTCCGGTTTTAGAAAAGAATGGAGATTCTTACCCTATTGGTCAGGTTGGTGCTCGGGCTGTTTTTGATCCCTTTGGCTTTCAATCTGATTATGACAACGCCTTGGTCAAACCTCTTTTTGTGCTAGGCAGTGGAGGGGCTATTGTTTCCAAGGAATTTGCATTTCTGCTTATTGATGCCACAAAGATATTGCCTACCCAAGCATTGCCCCCGGGAGAGGAATTGTTTGATGCCGATTGGAGACATTTAGGTACCATGCCTTTGAGTTCTAGCTTGAGTCAAATGGCAATCATAGGATCCTCCTATCCCGACCAAGGAAAAGCTCTTTGCCTAATGAAGAGAAGCGATGCGGTGGGGGATTCTACAGGAGAAATCAAGTTTGAAAATAGGTATGCAGTTCGTTTTTTCTGGAACGGAGAAAAGATGGATTTCAAATACACCTAACTTTTTTGAGGTTAGATTAACGCTACTTTTGCCTAAACTCCCCCAAACGAACAAACTATTCCTCCTGGCCTCCGGGGATAGCTTTTGTGCACCGTATGAGAATTACCAGTTGTCGCTTGTGACCGTAAACCTCGCTTAAGTCTAAGAATTCAAGGTTATTCTACAAACAAACCTCAATAACTACTCAAATAATCAGCCTTCGCACC
>CALKYB010000293.1 GCA_938003565.1 uncultured bacterium | reverse complement strand
TCCGAACCTCGGAATCTGTTTTCAAACAACAAGTAGTCATAATTCTTTATCTCCAAGCAAGATCTATTAGATTATTCGCTCTCACTAGAACAACCTGGAGCTGAACTCTGAGTTTCACTTGATTCAACCGAAGTCTGTTAGCCTTTTTGAGCAGAAAGTCCACGTAAAATTTGCTCCATACCTGAAGCTACTGCCTCGAGTGTTTCAATCCTCGCAGCATTCAATTGAGCATTACTCTCTATGCTTTGAACTCTAGAGTTAAGACCGTTAGGACCCTCGGCACAAAGCTCCGCAACTTCCAGTCCTAAAAGCTCTAGGTCCTCGCTACTGCGAGCAATCTTTTTTCCCAGCAAAGAAATTTCATTTCGAGACCGATCCCCTAACTCAACATCGAGATGAGCCGTTAGCTGATTGAGATACTGAACTAGTTGAACATTAAATTGATGCTGCTCATCGAAATAGCTTCCTAGAAATAATTTCCCGAAAAATCGTCTTAATCGGGCTAGAGGACCAACTCCTACCCCGCTAACTGCAAAGCCATGACCAAGGTTCAGCCTACGAAGGTTGTCTGAATGAACCAAATGGTGACTTTCCTGGTCGCTCAATTTATCACTTAATTTCACACTACTATCTGGCATAAAAACAATTTAGGTAAGTGCTCACGTTGATGAATATATTTGCTGTAAAAACTTCTCTACAACCCTCTGTTTCGTCTTAATGGTCAAAACCTAGCCGGTTTTGAAGATTTTGTGAACGCTGACTTGTTGTCACCCAAAAAAGAGCCCCTGTGGGGCTTTTTACAATGGCTAGGCTAATTTACAAGATTCTTAAAAAAGGACCTAAACGGTTACCAATTTAGAAACGAATCACGAAAATAGGCATCAAAACAGTATAGCAAATTTGAATCACTATGTCGCAATGGAATCTCTAGAGCAAATCGTTAGTCAACTATCAGAAGAACTTGATTGTCGGTTCCCTGAACTGGAATTACAGTTCAACCTGAGGAAAGACTTGGGGCATTTTCGAATCATTCCAAGCATCAGGCCCGGTGAAGTTGTCGAGCTAGATCTAAGCAGTCTCGATACCGAAAATATACTCAACCAGGCTATATTTTCCTTAAAAGAAATGTTCCAACTCTTTGATGCCTAACGAAGTTCCTGTGTGAAAAATCACTTAACTTTCAAGCTCTTTAGCCAGAATATAACGAAGCAACCACTCTTCAAAATACTCCATAGGACAACCATTGACAAAAACACTCGGGGTACTTCTCACTTTAGCCCTCTGGCCATCGGCGATATCTTTCTCAACTCCTACAGGGTAGGACTCTGACATACAAACCTTGTAGCGAGTTCTCTCCTCTGGATCAGTAAACAGATCTTCGCTGCTATCAATCAAAGAAGAGTCAAATTCTAAAAATTGATAAAGACTATCATGAACAAGCCAAAATTTCTCATCTGAAATTTGACCTGCGCAACGCATCGCTCGGGCTCCACGACAAGCATTCTTATGGCCAGCGGAACCTTGTATTGCTGAATTGCAAGCAGGATCCAGTGGGTAAGCCTTAAAAACAAGCCTAACGTCATCTTGAAATTCGTTCACGATGGAAGAAATTACAGGCGAAGCACGACGGCAATGAGGACACTCCATATCACTAAATTCAACAACTGTTACCTTCGGATTAGCGCTTCCCTTTGCAAAATCACGCTTGGCGATTTCACCTGAGTCCGTATAAGAAAATTCAAAACACTTTTGATATTTCCAGGAGCGGTAGGACTCCTCAAGTATTTCAGTTTCCAACGAGGCAGTCTCTCCAGATTTTGTCACCGGCGATGTAAGATAGTTTGATAGCGCATTTGGGGCATAAAATATGCAAAGAGCGGACAAAGCCAAAGCCCCGAAATCGGAAACAAGCTGCGCTGTGCTTAAACCACTGATCCAAGAAAATAAATGCTTTATCCCTACCCCTAACTTGCCAACAAAACTCTTCGCGGAGAGTTTAGGAGATTTTTTTGCTAAACCAATCGCTAGAACAAATAATAGAAAACCACAGACATAGAGTAGTGTGCAGTACAAACAAACTTTGCCTATCAAGAACCCAGAAATCATCAAATAGCAAAAAGAAACTAGCGCCGCGAGGAAAGAAAAAAGATAAATCACCGAATCAATTTCAAATGACTTAGAAAGTCGTCTTGCAGGTAAAAATAAGATGTAGGAAAAAATAAGATAAAAACCGAGACCAAAGTTGGAAATCGGTATGCCAAAAAGTTGTGAGTACTTACTTTTAGCCACTGCATCACAGTCAAGTAAGTTATTAATACTACAATTGGAAGGCCCTGTATTGAGATTTTTAGTCACTACTATATGGTGGTAACTAAGGTAAGCAGCTAAAGCCAACGCAGCTAAGGAAACAATAAGCATCCTAAAATGCAAAGACTTATTAGAGGCAGATTCTACTTGAAATTCTTGAGACAATTTAACTTTCTCTCCTACACTTAAGCTATCATTCTCGACTAGCTTGAGAGTCTAAAAAAGCTAGTTAATTAATGCAAGATGGTAACTTAAGCTCTAAATTAAAAATCTCCCCGAGCTAAATCCAATCAATCTCCACCACCCTAAAAGCTATTAGTTTGATATCAATAAGACTTACATGATACTATCTCGCAATTGAACTCGGATCATTATCTTATTACTCTACGCACTGCTCCAACACATTGATTTTCTCAACCCGATTTTTCGTAATTTTCTATACCCTCCTCATCGGTGGTGTACTGCTGTTTTCGGGGCTAGGGAGAAACCCTGGTCTTCATGACCGTTATATTATCCGAGCTGACGGACCAATTTTTCTTTGCAAAAATATAGAACGTTCACTTCAGTTTTACAGAGATATCCTTGATCTACCAACAAATTTGAAATCTGTTGTAAGATCTTCGACTTTTCAAACTATTTCCCTACCTGACAAATCAAATCTCTACCTAAGTGAGAACTCGAACCTAGTAGCTGGACCCTCTTCCTATATTTTTAAGGTTAGAAATAACTTCAAGAAACTCCACGCAGAGCTATTGCAAAGAGAACGGCAGCTCCCTTTCGATGGCTCAAATAATAGGTTTATTGGAGAAATTAAAACAATTCCGGATGGAGAGGTATTTGTTGTAAAAGATTTAGATCAAAATCAGTTATTTTTCTTTAAAAAGAAAAGGGCTTTCGAGCGGTCCAAGCCAAAAACATCTAATTAGAAGCCACCCATTTCATTCCGGCAAAAGTTACTACCGTATCACTCCCTTCATCCACCGCTTGGTGATAGGAAATTAATTCACCAGATAGACCTCTCTCGAGCTCTTCAAAAAGACGGAACATAGAGTACAAAGTCGGGAAACCACAAATTCTCCGGGCATCCCCATCTTCAGCTACGTGCGCTAGCAAATCGTTAGAACTACCCCTAATACAAATATCCAGGTAATCTCGATCTCTCTCTTCGATTTCTTTTAATTTACTCTCATCTGACATCTTCTCACTATCGCCAAACGAATGACCAACATGAGACATGTCTAAGCCACAGAAAAAATTTACTCGGAAATCTTTTCCTTCCAATTCCAGAACAAGCGATTTCAGGCTTGAAATAAATGAAAGAAACTCATCATCATTTTGAGGATCTCTCTTACCTAAGACAAACTCATGAAAACTACCAACTAAAACGGGAACAAAGCTACGCTCACCATCGGCTGCGGAAACATAGGACAGAAAGGGCAAAAGCAATTCTATAGAGTGTTCAGTTTTATGAACGAACTCATCAACAAAGCTTCTCTCCTTCCCATATCCATCCGAGAGTATCTCAACTGCGGTGTTATCTGTCGGAAAAATGCGACCAGGAACTTGATAGTCCTTAGGACTTAGTCGAAATAAGGACTGTCCCATTTGGTGCGACGTCCCCAAAAGAAACATCACCTCTTTGCCTGGGTTAGTCTTGAATTCTTGAAAAACATTTCGATAACACTCCCAACCCCGACCGTAATCAATATGGGGCGCCATCCATAGAGTCTCCGCCGCACCCTCAAGGTCTTCGGCTCTACGTTCTGCTCCCATCCACTGTCCCAACAACTCCCGCAATTCAATCTCCTCATTAGGATAGATCAAACCTGAGTGAGCAGGCTCTCGAACGGCTAAGTTTGAGTAAGCATCCTTAGATAATTTGAGTTGATTACTAAACGAATCAGTGTTCAATAAAAAAAGACTATCTAGTCTTCCAAGAAAATCTTGCAACATTGACCTCGTAAGCCCTTTATCAAGGAACTCCCCAAGCAATTTCCCCACCGAAGTTTCTCCATCAAGTCGAGAGACTAAAGGTATTATTTCGGAGGGTAGAATAGCTGGTTCGGTAGAAATTCCCTGAGGGCAGCGAATAACGAGATACTGCCTCCCCTCATGGTCCATCGTAGAAAGATCTAAAGGAGATCTCAAAGCTGGGCAATATGAATCATCAAAATTAGCCATTATCAAACCAAAACTACTCTAAAGAATTTCTCAAATTTAGTTAGATAGAACAAAAAAAAGTTTGTGGGGCTCACCCCTCCGCTCGATTGTAGCTGTTGATTGGCCTTTATACCTAATTGAGTCCACTAGTTGTCTCATCTCTCTTAGGCTCTGAACTGGAGTGCGATCTACACTAGTTAAAATATCGCCCTTGGTTAGTCCCATCACGAAGTCAGTGAATATCTGAACTTTCTCCCTAACCATCAAACCCCGAATCCTCCCAGAGCTATCTTCAATAGGAACAAAATCAAAGGGAAGATCTTGAACCTCCTTTGGCAATGATTCTTTCCGAACAAGGACTCTATGAATGTATTTCTTTGACGCTGCTACCTTTTGATTGTTCGAGTCATAGGCCGAAACCTTATGATGTCTAACCTTGGGATAAATAACCTTAGGCGTTGAATTCCAAGCACATGACTGAAAAGTAATTAAAACAATTAAGCTAAGAATTCGTATGTTTCTATTCATAATAAATATAACTCAAACTAAAATAATGTTTGTCCGCAAAAAACCAGAAGTAACTCATGGTGTTCTATAAGAATTGTCGGAAAGGTTGACACTGTGAAAGCACAAAATCAACCGTTGTCTACCCTGTTGACAAAAGTATAATTATCCACAGAGTGTGGATAAGTCTGGCCAAATTATTACCAAGTGCAAGCGATCACTTGAAAAAAACAAAAACTTGGCTAGTGTCTTAGGCAGAGTGGAATTCCTTATTCGATCTCCGTTCAGCCGAATTGACCAGTTTCAGCTGGGATTTGGATTGTTCGCGAAGGTCCTCATCTGAGGAATCAGATTTCACTCTAAAAGAGCAAAAACTCTACCCTCGAACAGTGGGCTTTTGCTCATGTGCGCGACGCTGCCATAGCACGTCGCGTTTTTTTTACTTTTTTTTTCAAACATTTGGGGCCCAAAGCATGACTCAACCATCGAATCCGGAAACCGGGGCTCCCCATACCGAAAATCTCTCGTCCATATTGCAAGAAATTTTTTCCGCTGATGCTAAACAAACAACTATTTCTAACCTAGTTAAAAATCTCAACCAGCACGGAATAGCGATAGTGCTAATACTATTTTCCATCCCAGCGGCCCTTCCAGTCCCAGCGGCCGGATACTCCACTCTTTTGTCTATTCCTCTTTTCATTATCGCCGGCCGGTTAATCGCAGGTCGTGAAACTATTTGGCTTCCACAAAAGATTCTTCAAAAAAGCTTCAATCCTGCGAAGTTCTCTGGGGCGATTGGTCGCCTTGTCGGCCTTGCTAAGTTCTTAGAAAAATTCAGTAGGCCGAGACTACGTTGGCTCACTGAATCGAAGGGAGCACTTATGGGCATTGGAGTGATAATTGTATTATTGGCAGCTTCGATGGCCTTACCAATACCTGGAACGAACACCGCTCCAGCTTTTGCAATCTTCATTTTAGGTTTCGGAATGCTTGAGAAGGATGGTTTTGCAATCCTCGCCGGAGCTTTAGCTAGCATAGTAGCATTGGCAATCTCTTGCTCAATAATCTTCTTTGGGTACGAAATAGTAAAAGCGTTTGTTAAAAATATTTTCTAACAAACGCTCACACCCACGCGGCACTAACCAATTTTTAAACTCTAGTTATTCTTATTGGCAAATAATTTACTATCCAAGTCTTGAGCCAATCTTTGACGAAGGCGGCGACTAACATCGCTGGGAACTGGAGCTGGTTTTAATTCTGCTGCTAAGGATACAATCTCTTGGAAATCACCCACCATAGATTTGCAACTCTCACAGCTATCTAGGTGAACAACTATCTGAATCCTTTCCGCTGAACTAAGATTTTGATCAACGTAGTCATTCAAAACTCCCTCAGATAGGCAGTTTAAATGATTACTCTCATCTGCTTTTAATTTCGGCTGGGTGTTCATATCCTCTCCTAAAGTAATAAATAATAAGATTTAAACTCAAACCTTAAAAAACAGACGAGGACTTAGAATAAGACTTCAGCAATACTTCCAGAACTACTTTGCCAATCTATTTGAACTCAAAACCTTTTGCGACTATTCTAATCTTAAATTAGTAGAAAAACTGTCACATTAATGAGATGAAAGAATAATAAATAGGATGCAGATTTTTTACATAAAGTCGTAAATCACTAAAAAATATAACAAAATTTCCTAATTTTCTGCCAGTTAAGGTAAACAAGGTCCCGAGAATCAGCCGCCCGCAAAGAGAGTGCCCCCTACTCTGTCGCGCAACACAGATTTTTAGTGCACTGCGAAAGGAGAAATAATGGTGTGGCAATCTATGCTAGAAAAAAGCGTTTGGAGCCTAAGAGGCCACTAGGGGAGAAACTTGTATCCGACACCATGAACCGTGAGTATATGCTTCGGCTTATTAGGAACCTCCTCAACCTTATTCCTTAGTCGAGCAATAAAATTGTCGACCGTCCTGGTAGTCGGATAACTATTATAACCCCAAACCTCGTCCAGCAATTGGTTCCTACTTACAGGTATGTCCGGGCGAGAGGATAAATACTTTAGAAGTTCAAATTCTTTAGCTGAAAGGGACAAATCCTGACTATCCTTTTGCGCACGATAACTTTTAAAATCTATATGAACATTGCCGAAACTAAGTTCTTCAATTTCAACTTCCCCAGCAGTTTCCGAACTCTCACTAACATTACTACTTCTTCTAAGAAGAGCCTTAATGCGGGCGAAAAGCTCTCTCATACCAAAAGGCTTAGTCAAATAATCATCAGCTCCAATTTCTAAACCTAAGACTTTATCAATCTCAGAACATTTAGCAGTAAGCATCATGATTGGAATTTGCGGCTTCAGTCCACGAATATGACGGCAGACTTCAAGGCCATCCATCTCGGGCATCATTACGTCAAGAATAACTAGGTCGGGAGTGTCCGCATTGAAGGCCTCAAGTCCTTCACGGCCATTCTCACAGGATACCACCTCGTAACCTTCCATGGACAAATTGTCCTGCAAGCCAACGCGGACAATCTCTTCGTCCTCAATTACCAAAATCTTAGCGGAACTAGTCTTAATTGATTTAACCTCGATAGAGTAAAGCTTCGATCAAATGGATCGAGTAGTAAGAGAAATAGCCTAGACAAGCGAGCCTGCCAATTAAAAATATCATAATTTAACCAGTATGTTGAGTATCTAAATCATGACAAAGATAGAGTCGAGAAAACTAGTCTAAAATCACACTATCTTGACCGAAGTGCTAGGGAATGAGCAGGTTATGAATCAAGATTCAATACTTGTAACGAAGAGATAAATCTTCTACTCATCACCCACGGAGTTGTTTCAGATAAATTTCGCCATACCTTTTTGATATTTTTTAGCACTAGAAGCCTTGGACAATTCAAGTAAATCCTTAAGACAAAAGATCTCGCCGCAGCGCTACCTGTTTACCGGAATAGTTACCTTCATTCCACTTTGGTTGACTTGGTTCGTTTTTAATTTTGTTTTCCAGCTTTTATCTGATTTTGGAACGCCTTGGGTGAATGAACTATCAAAGGGGTTGAGAAAAACATATCCTCAATTTGCTTTATGGCTTGAGCATCCCTGGTTTGTAAAGATGTCCTCCGTTTGTTTGATTCTTTTAGCTCTCTACTTACTGGGCTTTCTGACCACTCAGGTTATTGGCAAAAAAATTCTGGCGGCAATCGATCAACTCATGGCCAGAATACCAGTGGTGCAGACTATATATGGTTCCACTAAAAAATTTCTAAACGTTCTGCAAAGCGAACCCGACAAGGTTCAAAGAGTAGTTTTAATAAACTTTCCCAGTCCGCAAATGAAAACTGTGGGTTTTGTAACAACCACCTTTGTCGACTCGAAGACTAAGCAAAAGTTAGCTGCTGTCTACGTCCCGACTACCCCAAACCCAACATCTGGTTATCTTGAGATCGTGCCGGTAGACCAATTGGTTTCGACCAAGTGGGATTTTGAAGAAGCAATGACGTTTATTATTTCGGGAGGCGCTGTGGCTCCCGACCACATCTCTTTTCAAAACGACGAAGAGTAGTGTTCAAAGGCCCAGCTAGTCTTCGTCGTTTGAATTCAATCGAACCCTAGTACCGGTAATGATCCGGTTTGAATGGGCCTTTTACATCTATGCCAAGATAATCCGCTTGTTTTTTGGTTAGAGTACTGAGTTTAACACCTAACTTATCTAAATGAAGCATAGCTACCTGCTCGTCTAATTCCTTAGGGAGAACATATATATCTTTGTTAGGATATTTTTCCTTCTTATCGCGATCTTCCCAAAGTGAAATTTGAGCTAGAACTTGATTGGTGAAGGAACAAGACATTACAAAGCTTGGATGACCTGTAGCACAACCCAAATTTACTAAACGACCTCGGGCTAAAACTAAAATCGACCTACCATCTTCAAAAGTAAACTTATCAACCTGCGGCTTAATGTTTTCTTCAACAATGTTTTTGCTACCCTCTAGATGAGCTATATCAATTTCAGAATCGAAATGACCTATATTACAAAGAATTGAATTGTCCTTCATCTTTGCAAAATGCTCGGCGGTAACCACATCGCAACAACCTGTAGCTGTAACAAATATATCTCCCTCAGAAGCCGCTTCTTCCATAGTCGTAACTTCATACCCCTCCATGGCAGCCTGCAAGGCAATGATTGGGTCAACTTCTGTAATCAGAACTCGAGCTCCGAGAGCTTTCATCGAGTGAGCACAACCCTTTCCTACATCACCATATCCAGCAACAACAACTACCTTACCAGCAACCATCACATCAGTTGCCCGCTTAATTCCATCAGCTAAAGACTCTCGACAACCATAAAGATTATCGAATTTAGATTTAGTTACTGAGTCATTGATATTCACAGCTGGGCAACGCAATGTTCCCTGATCTCTCATTTGATAGAGTCTTAAAACACCAGTCGTAGTTTCTTCAGAAAGTCCCACTATGTCATCAAATAGCTCTGGATACTTATCGTGACAAAGAATTGTAAGATCTCCTCCATCATCTAAAATCATGTTAAGTTTTTGGCCATCAGAAAACTCTAAAGTTTGTTCAATGCACCACCAAAATTCCTCCTCTGTTTCACCCTTCCAAGCAAAAACAGGAACGCCTGTAACCGCTATTGCGGCAGCAGCTTCATCATGGGTAGAATAGATATTACAGCTCGACCAGCGCACCTCAGCTCCGAGGGCTGTGAGAGTTTCGATCAAAACTGCTGTCTCAACTGTCATATGAAGGCAACCGGCAATTCGAGTTCCGGCAAGCGGTTTGGACTCGGAAAACTGCTCGCGCAAAGCCATCAAACCAGGCATTTCTTTCTCAGCAATTTCAATTTGTTTTCGACCAGCCTCAGCAAGGGAGATATCTTTTACTTTGTAGTCCATTTTTTCTTCTCCTACTTTAAGAGCAGCTACTGCAATTTTAGAATTTTCCCCGTTTCCGATCGCCTCAGTTTGCATAATATAATATTCCAAATTTTGACATTGAGAACCCAACCCCCCTAGGCAGACTCCTGAGGTGAGTTAAAAAGTTCCGAAGTTAGTTACATAAAAAACAATACGGCCGAAGCCCAGGTGCTGCAGTAACACAATAAGTTTCAAAACGGTATCGAAACAAACCAGGATCTAACGAAACTTCAAAATATGTTGAAAAGGTGAGTAATGGAAAACTAAAAGTTCAAAAAATCTACAAAACAGATTAAGATTCTAAGTTTTGGGAAAACTAAGGAGACCGCGCCATTCCTACATTAATTCTATACCAAAAAGGGCAAAACCAGCTGAGAAACTAGGCTAATCACAAAAACTAGATTTTCTTGCGCCGCTGCAGAATATCTTTTCAAAAAAACCAGGCTGAATATCGCTAAACTCTCCACCCTGATACCCTGAACTATGGTTAATTTGGCTGCGGGCACTCTTCTTTTCCTCCGCCAAGGAGTAGAGGTAAAACAAACCATACCCCAACAGCCAAGCCACTGTAACAGCTATGCAAAGTATCATTATCTTGTTGAAATTCTTAAAATCTACTTTCTCGTCGAGATCTTCAGGCCTTAAACTAGTAAAATCTTCGTCTCTCAGAGATACTGCGGCACTATAGCTATCCCCGCCATGAAGGGGGTTTAGGAGAGATTCCTTATCTTCTGAGTCTTTATTCTTTTTTCCCATGAGTCTGTTATGGCATGAAAGGCAAATAAGAGTCACTAGAAGCCTAAAATTTGGCCTCCCCCAACAACCGCCAGCCTACATAATATAGAATATCAATAAAACTAACTATTTAAACTAATCCATGTCGGACACATCCGCACCTAAAACTTCAAAAAGATGCTCAGAAAACTTCCAACCCCCGCTTCTGGGAAGCTCCTCATTCAAACCAAAAAGTAAGATATTACTCTTCACATAATCGTCAAGCGCATCCCTAAAAGAAGTAGTTGACCGCCCAATGTACTGCTCGAGAAAATACTCTACAGATCGTTTTGCGTGCTTCAAGGCCTTTTGAAGGTCCTTGTCAACCACGCTCATTCTATCTTTGTTCACAACAAAAGCCTCTCTAAACATGTTCAAGACTTCTTCAGCAGTGGCATCTTCACTCCATGTCATTTCTTCAATAGCCCTGTGAGCCCTGGACCTTCTGCCCTCCCTTACGACGATAAACCTCGCAATGAAAGCAGTGCGAAAGGCAAGTCTTCTCTCAAGATCGCTAACCTCTCGTTGTTCCGAATTTGGACCCTCGGGCCCTCGAATCGCAACTAATCTCGTCTGGGTGGATGATTGTTTCTCGGACGCCATGTTAATTTATCCCTATAGAGGCGGTATTTTACCTTAAACCTTGTAAATTCAAGTAATTATTCAACCTTCACAACTCGGTTAATTATGACACCATTAACTCTCCCCAAGACTATCGACAGATTTGAAGCTTACCTAAAGCTCGTTTCAATTCAGGCCAATCCCTGAGTAAATCACCCGCTAATATTGCCCCTCAAAAGCCCCTAGGGGGTTTGAGCGGGCCCGCTGCAGGCGATGAAAAGTATGAATTCACGAAATACACCAAATGCGGCAAGTATTTGACCATCAAAGTGCCGAAATTCATGGTTTCTTAAACTGTTGTTTTAACTAGTGTTTTCACCTACAAGAATTCATTCCTGAAGCTCTCTTTTGGAGAACTTCTATCAATAATTTCAGTTGGTTTGAGGTCTGAAATCCGCTAGAAATTCAAGGTATTCTAAAATTCATAACTTCTTTTTTTTGGGTAAGGTTAGCTCCTACCCTTATGAGTTATATTATCATTGAGGATCTCTAATGACTTCTAGCCGTATTTTTTTTACAGAACTTTTCCTTCTAAGCTTACTTCTCACTTTCCCTCTTCGGCAGACCCACGCCCAAGTAGCTATATCAATTGGAATACAAGAAATCTTTGATGACAATATTTTCCTAGAGGATGATCAAGGCGCTTTTACTGATGAAGCGCGAGCCGCGATTGATAGACTCTCCCCTTCAGAACAACTATTTTTTTCAGTCCCAGACTCACAAAACGGAGACCCTGACAGCGATATAATTTCCAACCTAACCCTTGGCCTCGCCACCTCCATACGGCTGGCAGACATAGCGACATTGAAAATAGACACTGTTGGTGGGGCTGTCTTATTCAACGATTTTAGTGATGAGAACCGCTGGACTCTAAATTCACAGATGGAGCTTCGTCCTCAACAGGGAACTGTTCCAGAATTTCTCAAGTTGGCAGCCTCAAGTGTTTTCACCACGGACTCTTATAATATCGGTGTAGCTGAAGGTACCTTGGCTCGACAAAACATGAGACATAACCTGAACCTACAAGCCGGAACACTGCACCAACTCTCAAGTGAGAGAACAATTGATGCCGGATACCAGTTTCAAAAGAGTGACTTTATTGGAGAAACTACTTTCAGCGGTGATGAAGACGACCTAGCAGAACAATTTCAACTCGACAACCGAGGTGCCGATTATATCAGACATAGCTTTTCGGCTGGGCTAAATAACCAATTTTCTGAAAAGACTAGCGC
>CALKYB010000292.1 GCA_938003565.1 uncultured bacterium | reverse complement strand
CCTCTAGTCTTAAACACTAACCGTTACAAGGTTTCTGCAAATCGAGACGAACGTTGGGCTGAGAAATAGCCCCACGTAGAAGAACCACGCAAATGCGCAGGCACTTGCTTTAACAAGCTCCGACGAATGAGGCGCGGAAGTAGCAATGCTCCCTATTCGGTCGTAAAGCACAGACCTTTAGCCTGAGAGCGGCTTACACGGCAAAGAAAAGGATTGCAGCGCCTAGCGTCAGCATCAATACCGAAGCAATAGAAGCCATCGCATTAACCCGCCGCCCTTCAATTACAGAGTAGGGCGTGACCATTGGAGGAATAACTCCTATGACCTCAAGATCTAACTCGTTCTCCACCTCAGTGGAAAATTTGTAAGAGCTATTGAGCATCGAGGTCAAAAATGGAATTAGAAAGAAAAGTAAAATTGAACTCAAAAGTCCCCCGATAATCATTAAGACTCTATTTGGTCCGGCAGGGATGTTAGGTAGCTCTGCTTGATCGATGATTTGAAACTGGGAGGCTTTTTGGCCTTGAATTAAACTATCCTTGAGTCCGGCACTTTGCTTAGCAGTCAATAACTTCTGATAAGTAGCCTCAACGTTGGCATAGTCTCGGTTAATCTTTAACAACTCATGTTCCTTAATAGGCATTTGCGGAATATCTCGCTCAAGCTTGGCAATTGTTTCTTTAAGTCCTTCATTGTCTTTCTCAAGCTCAGAAACTCTTATACCAACTTCCTGCCTTTGCAATCGAACACTGCGGGCTTCCATTGATTCTCCAATTGGAGCTCGACCACTAGATCTACCGCCACCAGATTTAACTTGCTGTTGCAATGCTTCTATTCGTTTTCTGGTTTGTACGACATCCGGATGCTTTTCTTCATAACGACTTAGAAGAATCACTAGAGCTGACTCTAGCTGCGCTATGCTTTCAACGGGATCCCCAGAAGTCGCCTGCAAGCCACCCAAAGAACCCTCAGGAAGTCTATTCTTCAAAAGACTATAATCCCTTTGCAAATTCTCCTTTCTCATCAAAGCACTAGAAATCATTGCCGTATTACTGGCCAGTTGCGCCTGAGCGTTCTCAAGTCTTGCAATAGCGGCGTTGAGATTCTGGGGAAGAGTATCAAAGTTTCTTTGAATAAACTCCTTTCGCTGTTTTTCCATTCCCTCAAGCTGCTTCCTAGCTTCTTCCAACTCAGATTCTAAGAATCCTAACTCACCACGAATCTTGCTTTGGTCATTAATGACACTTTCATTGATAAATAAATCGGAAATTTCCTTAGCTACTTTATAAGCGGTGTTTGGATTGTTATGAGTAAAGGCTACCCTAAATGCTAGTTTTTGATCCTGGGCATTAACAACAGACTTTACTGGAGAAATTGTTCGCGAACTATGAAATTTCAGCAAAGCTATTTCCATTCCAGCTTTAGACTTTGACAGCCCGGGGTAAAGATCGAACTTCTCAATTAAAGCGCGAACCTTATTTCTAGAGAGAATTTCTTGCAGTAAAGCATCCATTCTTTCTTTCATCTCTCCCGGCTCGGTACCATCAAGCAAAGAGTTCTCAAACTTCTGAGGCTTAATGTAAATTAAGAAATCAGATTTAAAATAATCGTCAGCTTTAAAACTCGCAAATAAACCCAAGCCAAAAATCACGAGTGCTGGCCCCAGAGCTATTCGCCAATACTTCAGCAAAGCTGTAGTAAAAAGAGTTATAAAATCGGCTAAGCTCTTTTCTTTCTTTTCTTCAAAACTCATTTCTAAATTTTTCCAACAATTGTATCTAAGTTCGAAATCGCTAAGATTACGAAGGATTAATGACTAAATTCCCGAGCTATTCTATATCAAATTTAAAATACTGGCAAACCGGGGTATCTAGTATATTTTATTTAATAAATATAGTCTATTACACTAGTTGTTTGAGAAAATTTTTCATACTCCTAGCGACAGGGTAGACTCCCGAGGTGTTTTTCTTGGAGAAACCCTATGGCCTCACGACTAGCCATTTCAGGTCGTCCCCAACTAGAACACGCTCGATCCATAAAAACTATTTTCGTTCTTATATAATTCTTTAAACTCTTTGATTAGCTTACATGAACAGATTAAAATTTCTCTCAAAGTCATCTCTCCTTAACATTTCAAAGTTGATCTTAGTGGTCCTCTTCTCATTGCCTATAGCAGGCTGTGGTCTATTTGAAGGCGATGATGAAAAGTTCAAAAAGCTTGATGCTCGAGCGAAAACTTTTGCTGAGGAGAATAAACTAGAAGAAGCTCGCATCACACTGCAGTCAGCCCTTCAACTTAAACCAAAAGAAGCAAACTTACATTACCGACTTGCCGAAGTTTACATAAAACAAAAACGTTTTCAGGCCGGTGCCCAGAGCTACCAAGAAGCGATTAACCTTAACCCCAATCATAGGAAGGCCAATCTTCATTTAGGAGCTCTGTATCTCGTTGCTTCTAAAGACGATAAGGCTGAAGAACTTGTTCAAAAACTTCTAAGGAAATCTCCTAACGACGAAGACGCCATGGCCCTGATGGCAAACGTTCACAGTAAAAGAAAAGATTTTGACAAAGCGGAGGTAATCCTTAAACAGATTCTAGGAATAAATCGCAAAAACATCACTGCTTTGGCAGGTATGGCGGATGTAAGTCTAGCCCGAAAGGACCCGAAAAAAGCAGAAAGCTTCCTCAAGAAGGCGCTCGAGGTTGACCCCCGCAATGGACCAATCCAATTAGCGATAGTTGACCTTTATATCAAACAGGGACGACATGATGAAGCTGAATCTTTGCTAAAGAAACTTGTGGCCAAAGACCCTTCGAATACAACTTTGCGCTACTACTTGGGAGAGTACTTACTCACTAAAGGATCGTCCGCAGACTCCATTGAACACTTCGAAGCGACTGTAAAAGCTGTTCCTAAAAAGCACGAGGCCAGAGATAGACTGTTTGACGTTTACTTATTCAACAATAAGCCAAAAGAGGCGAAAGCTCTTTATGCCAGCTTAGAAAAAGCGTCTTCCAAGGATCCTGCCCTTCCTTACTTCAAAGGCCGAGTTTCAGAACTTGAGGGTGATTTTGAAAATGCCGCTCTTGAATACAACAAAGCTCTCGACACCCTTGGAAATTTTGCACCAGCCCACCGAAGGGCTGGAATATCTGAAATGCGAAATGGAAATACCGCAGATGGGCTAAAGCATCTTGATAAAGCAATCACGATTGATCCCCATGATGTTGGGGCACGGCTAGCCTTGGCGCAACATTCTTTTAGAAACAAGAAACTAGGAGCTGCTTCAAAACACGTCAATCAGGTGCTTGCACGCTATCCATTTCAAGTAGGCGCTAATACTCTGCGGGCAGACATCGCCTTACTCGAGGGTGACACGGAAACTGCAGAGAAAATTTACAAAGTATTGATTGAAAATTACCCTGACTCCACTTCTGGATATTTAAAGATGGGGCTTCTTGAAGAAAAAAAGAAAAACAAAACGGCTGCGCTGGATAGCTATCTTTCAGCTATTAAGAAAGATAGAAATATTTGGATTCCACTTCAGCGATTTCTTGCTCTATCAATTGACCTAAAAGGCGGCGGACAGACCCTACTAGACCTTCAAGAATTACATGCAAACAGTAAAAGTTCGCAGGCCGAATATGGAGTGGCAATGGCCCAAGCAATTATGTCGAGTCCTGAAGCTAGGCAAGATCCTTCTAGCAGTATTGAAAAAGCAAAGATCATTCTGAGCGAATCGATTAAAGCTAATGAGAATTTTCTGCCTGCCTATTCTCTAATGGCGCAACTTGACACGTTGAATCAAGATGTCGATTCATCGATTGCAAGCTATCGAACGCTAGTAGAAAAAAAACCGGACCAGCATATTTATCGCCTATTCTTAGCAATGTCCTTGGAGAAGAAAGGGCTGTTTGAAGAGGCTGCTGAAAATTACCAATCTATTCTGGCGAAGAAACCTCGCTTTGGTCCGGCGGCAAACAATTTGGCTTGGATTATGGTGAGCAACCTAAATGGGGACTTGGACGAAGCTCTCAAGCTGGCGCAAATCGCAAAAGAAGAAATGCCCAAACAGAGTGCGGTCGCAGATACCTTGGGTTGGATTTACCACAGCAAAGGCTCATCTAAGGTTGCTCTTCCCTACCTTGAGGATGCAGTGAAGCTAGAAGAGGCAGCCAAAGCTGGTAAGGTAAATCCTGAAATTCTATTTCACCTAGGACAGGTTCAAAAAGCCCTTGAGAATCATAATGCTGCCAAGCAGACTTTTAGTCGGGCCCTAGAAATAGGCGGGCCTCAATTTAGCAAAGCTGGGGAAATTAAAAAAATCATTGCGGATCTCCCCTAATCATAGAAAAGAGCGCCTATTCTGTGGCATTATTCTTGTAGAACTATGGCGATCCTCATGCTAAAAACTATAGTGTGAAAACAATTGGTTTCAGAAAAAAAAGGACATCATGAAGAAACTTAGTATTTGCCTTTGCATTGCCCTCAGCACGTTTATTTTTCAGGCTTGTAGTCCCAAAGGGGGTAGATCCTTAGATGAGCTAAGAGTCACGGATAAAAGCACACCACAATACACTATAAATAGAGGCGACACTCTAAACGTTCAGGTTTGGGGCGAACCTAGAGTCTCTGGAGAGTTTCTTGTCCGAAATGATGGCCGAATATCGATGCCATTAATTAGCGAGGTCGATGCAGTTGGGAAAAACTTAAAACAGTTATCAAATGATATCGCAAAGCAATTAGGTGAATGG
>CALKYB010000291.1 GCA_938003565.1 uncultured bacterium | reverse complement strand
TCAATCATGGAGTTTGCTAGCCCGGCCAGCCGTGGCCCAAGTTTGATTTGAGCTAGTGGTTTATTGAATCGGCTTAAAAATGTCTCATCATAATCGGAGGGAGGACGTTTCCCTTGAAGAATCTGAAGCCCTGCGCCGGCTCCGCCTATAGCTCCAGAAACCCAAATATCGTCACCAACTTGAGCATTACTACGAAGTACCGCCGGACTTGAGATACTTCCAAGTATTGTAGCGGAAAGTGAAAATTCGTCGGCCGAGGAAGTGTCTCCTCCTAGAACAAAAAAGCCGTTTCTTTTACTAAATTCGTTAATTCCAGAATAGAGTTGGGCAAGGTAATCAACTGATTCTCTCGGACTAATGTTGACCGCCACCGTAGCTAGCAGGGGGCTTCCCCCCATTGCCGCAATGTCACTAGAGGCTTGAGCCATTAGCTTCCATCCAAGTTCTTCGGGACTAGCTTTATCCCTGTAAAAATGCCGATTTTCGACCATCGAGTCACAGCTCATTAAAAGCGAGTGACCTTCTAAAAGTGGTGCCATTCCCGGCAGAATCACAGCGCAGTCGTCTCCAATTCCTATAGCGTCTTCTTTGGAAGGCGACTCAAGTAGCTCACTCAACTGTTTGATTAGGTTGAATTCTTTTATTTTTTCGCTCATTTTTTATCGATTGGAACCCCATAATTTCTTGGCATATCCATAACTCTAAAACGACCATAGCTGCAAAAATATCTAAAATCAGCTAATTTTAATTTACAAGAAGCCCATTAGTTTATCTTGTATGTAGTAAGTTAGTATTTTAATGCGCCTATGGTAGGCCGGTGCTAGCCTAATCTGTTCCTGCTCAGGAGTGAGGGGAGTGTGTAGATTAAAAACTAATTGAATTAGGAGAGGGGCTGTGGGTAGAACACCTAAATTGAAAGTTGTTGAGGACAAGAACTTAGATAATCCAGGATATCCGAGGATTGTTGGTGAGCTTTGGACTGCTAAGCAGCGTCAGCTGCATTCGCTACACTATGCGATTAGCTACCGGGGTAGTTTTAAGCCTGAGTTGCCGGATTTTTGTATTCGCCGTTACTCGAGAAAAGGGGATGTTGTTTTGGACCCATTTTCGGGCCGAGGAACAACTGCGCTTCAGGCCAACTTGCTTGGCAGAGTGGCTTGGGCAGCCGACGTGAACCCACTGAGCGTGCTTATTACCCAGGCTAAGTTGAATCCTGTAGGACTCGATGAAGTTGTGCTTCGTTTGAACGAAATTGACTTTAGGCGGCCCATTGACCTTGAAGGCTATCAAGAGCTTTTCTCGCCATTTTATCATCCAGATACTTTTAGAGAGTTAGTAAACCTTAAAAAGTTTCTTGAGCGGGAGAATGATGCGGTCAATAATTTCATAAAGCTTCTAGCTCTGTCTCGCTTGCATGGACATTCGCCTGGGTTCTTTTCTGTGTATTCGTTTCCACAAATTTCGATTCCCCCCGAGAGTCAACGGTTAATCAATCTTAAACGGTCGCAGGTTCCAGAGTATCGTTCTGTAGCTCCTCGGATTATTAAGAAAGCCGCTCAATCTTTAAGAGACGGATTTACGAGTAACTTTTTTGATATCGCAAGCGCCAATCGAACAGAAGTTTCTGATGCAAGAAAAATGGATTGGATACCATCTGACTCGATTGATTTAATTGTAACCTCTCCACCTTTTCTAGATAAAGTTGATTATCTTGCAGATAATTGGTTGGAATTTTGGTTCTCAGGAATATCGCCTAAAAAGCTAAAGAAAACCTGTGTCATGACGCCGACTCTAGAAGATTGGCAAACATTCATTTCAGGTGTTCTAAAAGAGAGCCTTCGAGTGTTGAAAAAACATAGCTATGCCGTAATAGAAGTTGGAGAGGTTGAGAAAAACGGAAAAATTATTCTTCTTGATGAAGAAGTTGCTCAAGCTGCTCGTGATATTAGTCTTCCTGGCAAACGCTTTGTTGTTGAAGAAGTTCTAATTAACCAACAAAAATTTACCAAGCTAGCTAACTGCTTTAAAGTTGATAACAACAGTAAAGGTACGAACACTAATAGGCTTGTTGTTCTCAAGTGTGTTGGTAAGCCTGGGCGGAAGAAGTCTTAGGCTCCTGTAGCAAGCCCCCGTTAAATGGGGGCTTGCCTTACTAATTTTTGCCTACCTCCATAGAGTTAAGAAGTACAATCTAAACTATTTGTTTAATTAAGACTTTGTATTTGACTCATTCCGGCTAAGTAACTTAGCTCTTAGTAATTATTAGGCAATGTCTTCTCTAGACTCTTTTGCTTGATTAGATTAGAATTGGCCAATCTATAATATTGGTCTCTCCGAATATTTCTTCTCAGAGTAGTTTTTTCAATCGCCTTTTGTACGGGACTATGTAACGTCTCCTTATAGAAGGTGTGTGAATCTGGTTTTAGCTGTATTTCCCTGCCTGGGATGGGTCTTGGGCTTTTTAGGTCGAAGACCCACTCTAGACGAGGAATACATATGTTAACAGACGAGAAAGAAGATGTGGTAAACGCAATGAATTTGGCGAAAGAGGCCCTCGTTAGGCATAGCTTGGTGGAGGGATGTGAGCCGGTTCATACCAAATCAAGTCTCTTACTTTCGGCCGCAATCAAAAAGCTAATTCCACATTTTGGCGTTGACTCTAAAGTGGATACTTATCTTTGGAATTTTTTGAAGGAGTTTCCCGAGTTTCCCAGAGTTGTTGCTGTCATCTGTGATATCGCCAACAAAGCACCATCGCTTTTGCCTGCAGTTATAGATTTTCTGGCTATTCAAGATTACGAGCCTCCAAATTGGTCAAAAATAGCTATTCGTTCTGAAGGTTTGAGAGATTACGCTTTTGGTCGCCTGCAAGACGAGAGTGAGATTTCGGCTCCTTTTGCAGATATACTGGTTGCTGACATTGGGCTTGATAATCAGTGTTGGGAACGGATTAACCAAGGCTCTAGAGACCTCCAGACACCTAAATTGTTAAAAATTGTTATTCATAATAGCTCTGACTCAGGTGCTAGGGTGGCATTTGAGAAGCTGTTGGAGCGTTATAGATCTGATCAGTATAATCTTCTTAATCGTGATTTACGCAGCGCTTATAAGTATAATGAAAATAGCCGAGATCTCGATAAAAAGGCTATTCTTGCTAGGATTGAGAATTA
Source organism: uncultured bacterium (assembly GCA_938003565.1). Taxonomy (GTDB): domain Bacteria; phylum Bdellovibrionota_C; class UBA2361; order SZUA-149; family CALKYB01; genus CALKYB01. The sequence continues at coordinate 9,114 of CALKYB010000291.1, read as the reverse complement.
CGTCCGAGAGTTGAATGTTCAATATGTTTTTTCGAATTGGGATTAGCGTAGGAAACTCATTTCAAATATCAAGGTTTTATTTATTCACCACCGGTCAATTTGTAGTGTCGCTTGGACAAAAACTCTTCGTTGATAATAGTTTACTTATTTAGATAGTTTGTGAAAAATTTTTCAAATTCTTCTGGCTGGCTCAAGAGATTCGTTGTGAATTCAAAATTTAGATACTCGAAACCACTTTCTGGTAACAATTGATCTAGCAAGTCCCTATATGGTTCTGATGATTTAGCATATTGCTTTTCAACACTGTTTGAAATGAATTCAATGGCTTTTTCTGCGAAATAAAGAGGATCTAAACGCTCTACGTATAAACTCTCCTCTCTTTGTTGTTTATAGTATTGGCCAAGTTCTTTATGATATTCTCTAACTTCCTGATATTCTGTGACTCCCATCTGTTCTCTAGCCTCGGCCTGTTCAAGCATGGTTTGAAAGGCTACTTTAGTGAAGTCATGCCTTTGATTTTCTAAAAGAACTTTCTTGCCAAGCTCGGTATCTAGATACTTACTTAAGAATTCGTGGGCAATTTGTTCTCTAGCTTGCCGGCTCATTGTTGGATTATCATTGGCAGCTTGCTTAATTTCTCTCGAGAATCTTCGAAGCAAGTCTCCAGAGTAGTGAAGAGCATCTTTGACAGTCAATCCGGATTTTTCTTCACCGTTGAGTGTGATTGTTGGTGAATTGACACCATTGACATAACAGTCAGTTCTGATTTGAGAGATAACTTCTAGGACTTCATCCGTGTTCTCCGTTTTCCCGGCTTTCTCTCTAGCATATTGAGCAATCATTGCTTCAGTGTCAGCCTCGAGTTCGAAAAGGTGAATATATCCCGAGGAAGAAAATGATGGTTGTGGCGCTATTCTAGACACAACCCTTTGCTTTGGAAGTGAATCTAAGTTTAATTTAAGGTGAGAAGCCTCGTGAAGAATCATGAACTCTCCTACTTCTTTATCGAACAATTGAAGCATAATTTTTGTTCGGTCACTTTGCTGACAGAGGGGAATTTTAAGAAAATTCCTTGATCCTTCCAAGCCACCAAGCGCAATCATTGCGAGTTCACCATCTAGAGGAATTACGCCAAATTGGTAGGCCCGGATTGCAGTAACTGTTCTTTGCACGTCTTCACTATGGTTTCCTTCGGGACTATATCCCTCAATATCACCTAAATCAGTAATAATACGTGGAGCAGGTTCTCCCGTAAAATCTTCAATCAACTCTGCGATAACTTCTTTGTCAGTTTTGGGTATGTTTGGAATAGTAAGCCTTTGACTCGCTATCGAGGGCTCTTTAGTAGGCTTGCTTTCAACAACTTCAAGCGTAACTTCTGGGTTATCTTGTGGGTCCATAGGATTAAAACGACTATTCTTGGGTGTACATTGTTATTGTTTAAGAGCCAGGAAGTGTGTTGTTGAGAGGTTTGAATCTACAACTAGCTGATTCCACAGGATATAATACAGTGTTATGGTTGAGAATTATTATTTTAGCCGAAATCTACGATTATTTTTTTCAGATTTTGAAACCTGTAAATCTAGATTTCTTACAAGCCCGAGGGTTGCCGTGGGTAGGTCTTCTTTTGTTTCGGATAACTTCCTGGAATATAAATGTGTCTTTAAAACTGCCAAGTCTTCTGGAAGATCAACGTCAGACATCTGTCGTAAAACCTGAAATGGAGCATCTATTCTTGAAAATTCTTTAGTGATCGATTCGATATCAAGTAGATTATGATCAGAGAAAACTCTCTCAAAATTAAATCCGCTTTTTACAGCTTGAGCTGATATTCCGATAAGCCACAAACCTCCATCCGGTGTTGGACCAAAACAACTGTTGCTGTTTTGTAATGCCTTGAAAGCGTCTGACAAGCATTCTTGATTTAGTAAAGGGGCGTCTGATCCAAGTATAGCAATTGACCTTTCAGCACTAAGGCAATTGTTTAATCGCTCCGAAAAACTTTCTCCTTGCTGCGCTACAAGAGAGAACCGGCTGACTAGAGAACTTGAATCTAGGGAGGTATTTCTCTCTAAAATTTTGGAAAGAGCGGCTGGTGAAGTTTCAGGAGCCGTAGCTAGGGTTCTGTGCTGAAAACTACTTTTACTGGCAAGCTCTAGAGTGTCTACTAGGAAAGCACTCATCAGCTTATTTCGCTCATTCTCTGAGAGTATACTAGAAAGTCGAGTTTTACATGCCGCTAACTCAGGGACTTTGGTGAAGATTAGGAGTTCTGGTTCTGTGTTCACTAGAAGCCAACTAAAGTAGGACGGTCAGAGCTGCAGATACAATAGCGAGTACTAGAATCAAAAGCCCAGCAATTGTGGCAAATGCTCCAAGAAATACAAGAAACTCTCGCGCTAAGGAGGATTCCTTACCCTCCTTTGGATCTAGGCTGCTGCTTTCGATGTTTTGGCTGCTTTCATTAGACATTTGTTCCCAGATTATCTTATGCTCTCTCTTCTAACAAGGGGCTCTCTTTTAGCAGCCTTCTTCGAGGTTTAACAATATTAGAATGAGCCCTTAAATTAACTAATGAATATGAGTTTCGATACATAAATGGCCACAGTTTTTGGCAATACCATTTCTCTTAAAGCCAGTGAGTCTAAAGCCCTAGAGAAGCTCGCCTCCTATAGAACCTCAGCTAGAGATATTATTAGTCAGGAGTTGGCCAAGCGCGCTTCTGAAGTCGCTGTGCAACTTGGTCGACAGGTTGCCTTATTGATTGAGCGGGACGGTAATATTGCTCATGTTATACTTGGTGAGAGTAAGATCGTTTACCTGCCAGATTTGGGCCGGTTTCGACTCAGCAAGGCTCGTCTTAGAAGATTAAGACTTGTAGTTTTTCTCCCAGAAATTGAAGGACGAGTGAAGCAGTACTCCAACTCCTCAAATTCCTTTGCTACTGGTTTAGAGCAGAAAGTTCGAGCTCCGGAGATTGCGCAGGACTTAGTCACTGACCTTGAGAAATTACGGTTTGATATTGTCTCAGTAATTGCTCCAGCAGACAAAGGTGGAAACCTCTCGATTAGTTGTGTCCATCTTCAACCAATTGCTGCTACGAAAGAGCCCTTTGGTGCAAAGCTACCAAGTAAAGAACTTACTTTTTTTCATTTAGCTGATCTCTATCGCTTGCAGTTTGATTTTGAGTTTTTCGTTGAAGACTTAGAGAACAGGTTCCGACTTGCCCATTCCGCTGAAATTGAGCTGGGAAGTGAGAGAACTATCATTGTTGGAGCATATACAAATGCCGCTGACGGAGCTGCCTCTATTTCTGAGCTTGAGGAGTTAGCTATCACTGCGGGCGTTGCTGTGGTGGATCGCGTAACGCAGATCCGAAAGAAGCTAGACCCGAAAACGGTTATTGGTCGCGGTAAGTTGGAGTCAATTGTTCTACATGCGCTAGACCTTGGCGTGGACTTGCTAATTTTTGATAGAGAGCTCAGCGCTGGTCAGCTTCGCTCAATTACGAATCAAACTGAGCTACGAGTAATTGACCGTAGTATGTTGATTTTAGATATTTTTGCTCAACGAGCTGTGACAAGTGAGGGGCGGCTACAAGTTGAGTTGGCCCAGCTTCGATATTCATTGCCCCGGCTAACTGAAACAGACACAGGTCTGAGTCGCTTGACTGGAGGTATTGGTGGACGAGGTCCTGGAGAGACGAAGCTTGAAGTTGGTAGACGTCGTATTAGAAAACGAATTGCTGACTTAGAAAAGAAGATGGCGAAAGTTTCTTCTCAACGAGATTTACGCCGAGAGCGAAGGCGGGAGAGGGGAGTGCCTGTAGTCGGATTAGTTGGCTATACCAACGCCGGGAAGTCTACTTTGCTCAATACTTTAACTAGCTCCAAGGTATTTGTTGAATCTAAACTGTTTGCAACTTTGGATCCCACAACTAGACGCATGCGTTTTCCTGATGAAAGGGAAGTTGTTTTTGTTGATACCGTGGGTTTTATCAGAGAGCTCCCAAAAGAATTGTTGAATGCATTTAAGGCTACACTTGAAGAGATTGGGGAGGCCGATGTGCTGCTTCATGTGGTTGACTCTTCGAATATAAAGTTGGATGGCCAAATTGAAGTAGTAAAGGAAACTCTAGAGGGACTTGACTACGGAGACAAACCAGCAATTTTGGTCTTTAGCAAGTCTGATTTAATTAGTGAGCTGGAAATGAGTATTCTAAAAACTCGCTACCAGGCTTTGTTTATTTCCTCTACATCGAGAGTCGGATTGGATAAATTAATTCTTAAGACTCAAGAACTTTTAGGGGAAAACTTTAAGGGCTTGGATCCAGGAAGTTTTATTGCCGATTATCGTGGGTAGCTCAGATACTTACTGGTTGGCATTTATTTTAAAGGTTCTGTAGCCATGTCCCCGATTGACCTCACTTAGAAGGTTCGGGTAATGGATTTGTAGGAGTTTCAGTCGGTCTTCTTCTCCTGGGAGTTGATAGGGGTATTCGGGCTGGTCGATAACGACCAAATAGTTGACGCTGGTTTCTTTAATAATTTTTTTGATTTTCTCAAAGTTTGCCGTTGCTGGAAAGCGAACAGCTTTTCTTCTTGAAGCAACATGGAGCACAGCCATAGCCTCTCCCATTAGTACGGAGTTCTTTGGTGTATTTTCTTTAAGCCAATTTCCAGCAAGAACTTGAGCTGAATCGTTATAGTGTGCTGGAGGATTGATATGTTTCTGGTGAACCGATTGTTGTCGATAGAATCCTAGTAAAGGTAGAGCGATTACTATCAGAGGAGAGTACTTCTGTAGTCTTCTTAGAAAAGTTTTAAACCGCTCTTCACCATTTGGATTGCTTCTAAAGGCCCAAAGAATAAAGGTTAGGAAGAACCAAAATAAAAAGCTCAATACAGTCTGCTTAGAACTGCCCGAGAAATTACGAAGCCAGACAGAACCCGAAACAATGGTTAGCAGAAGACCTAGGGTCAGAAATGTATTTGTGTAAGGGGTAAAGCTTTTGCTGCATCGACTAAAGATTTCTTCAATTCCTTGTACTAAATACATACAGAGAAATGGAAATACTGGAAGTAAGAATCTAGCATTCTCGTCAAACGGCCAAAGTAGGAAAATAGCAAGGTGGCAAATGCTAAAAGTTAAAAGTAGAGAGGGAATAGTTTTTAGAGATTTCAACATTCCAACTATGACTAGTAGAATCGGAAGAAGTATTAACGGAGAGAGGATAGTCCTGTCGAGCCAGTTGATAAAAAATATCGTTTCGGAAAAATTTGATGCCTGAGCAATTGCATTTTCAAATAAGCGAAGAGCAATGTCGTTCAAGTCGGCGTATCCTGCATCTGGGTAAGCGGGGTTTTTGAGTTTGATTTGCTCGGAGTAGCTTAGCATAAACTCTCCCTGCCAATCTGGTTTAACCCGTTGTTTACACCACAACATCCAGGCGAGTTTCGACAAGGCAGCGATAAATATTGAGAATAGCAGGACCCAATGCTCCTTAATCGCTGATATTCGACGTTTTGCTACAAGTAAAAAGAAAAGCCGGCAGAGCATCGCTCCAATAAGAGCCACCGAGGCGGACCGAGTCATGACGGCAATACTTAGAAAAATCGGAAGTAGGATCCATATATGTCGCTGAGATTTTTCGGAGTTTTTCTCTGCCCACGTAGCTAAGCAAAGACAAAGCATGCTGAGAAGAAATCCAAGACTATCTGAGTTGATTCTGGCCGTATTGTATTCCAAGAAGTAGGGGCTGCTTGATACTGAGAGAATAGCAAACAAAGCTATTATTGGTTTAGAGTGTTGGCGAACTAAATAGTAGGCTAGGAGCAATCCTAAGAAGAAGGTGATCACGCCAAATTGTATAATCTCGAAGTTTCCCATAGAGAAAATTTTGTTCAATCCACCCAGAACGAAAGGGAAGCCCGGAGGAAATCGTGTGTGCGCTCTGCCATTGAAGTCATAGGTTCCATTTTCCCAAATTGACTCAGCGAGTCCTAGGAAATGAGCGTTGTCTCCAGTAATCACCGGGAGCAGATGAATTGATCGGAGATAGAAGAATGCAAAGAAAGACAGAGTTGCTACTGCTACTAGATCAATTAAATGTCTTAACTTATGCATTTGCTATACGAGGTTGTACTTAGGAAAATCTTTAATTTTTCATAAGAGCTTCGATTTCATCCCTAGAAGATCCAAGGGCTCTTGAGAGATTTATATGGGATTCTCTCGTGATTGCAATATTGTTCTCAAGACGAATACCAATACCCCTAAATTGCTTCGGAATACTGGGGTCATTGGCAGGGACGTAAATCCCTGGTTCTACGGTGAATATCTGTCCAGTCTCCAGTGGTAAGTCATAGCCTCGGGTGGGTTCAAAGGGCTTTTTGTATTGAATAGGATTTACATCATGGACGTCGAGGCCGAGCCAGTGGGAGGTGCCGTGCATATAAAATTTTCTAAAACTGCCAGTTTTTAGTACCTTTTTTGCACTCCCTTTTAGCAGCTTAAGTTCGAGAAGACCCTCGATGATACTTTTGACAGCAGCTTCATGAACTTTTTTGATTGAACTACCAGGCTTACATTTTTTTAGAGCGGCTTGGTGGGCCCTAAAGACAATATCGTAAAGAGCGGCTTGAGGCTTTGAGAACTTGCCCGATGCAGGAAAGGTCCTACTGAGATCCGCATTGTAGCCTTCGAAACTCGCGCCTGCGTCTATTAGAACAAGAGCATCTCGTTTTATTTTTTGGCTGCTAGGAGAATGGTGAAGGCAGGTAGCATTGACTCCGGAAGCAACAATAGTAGGGAATGCAATCCGAGGAGATCCGTGTTTTGCAAACTCAGCTTCAAGGGATCTAGCTAAATGAATTTCACTTTTCATGCTAGCTGCAAGTGGTAAGATTTGCTGAAAAGATTCCGTCGAAATATCAACTGCTCTTTGAATTAGCTTTCTCTCTGATGAGTCTTTTTTAACTCGCATCTCAGCGAGCAGCACTCTGGCGTCAGCTATAGAGGTCGGTTGGTCTACTCTTGGTCCCCAAGGAGAGGAAATCAGTTTAATCGCGAGCTGATCAAGCTCATCAGATAGCCCTAAGGAAGTGTGAACTGTTCTACATCCTCGAAGCAACTCTGGCAGCTCTCCATCTAGGCTATGAATTGATAGAACCTTGTCTACTTTGGTACGGCTTTTGATAGCCTTTAGACCGAGCCTTTTGCCCTCCCAAATTTCTTTATTGGGATTTTTAGGACTCGCAAAGATAACAGAGTGGGGTTTGTCACTGCCCCCTCTGAGAAGTAAAGCACAGTCTGGCTCGTCAATTCCTGTTAGATAGAGAAAAGAGGCCTCCTGAATATGTGGATAACTTGTGTCGGCGGCTCGGTTTCGCTCCGGCGCCGAGAAGATAACTAGGGCGTCGCCGGATAGTTTTTCTAGGAGACTTTTACGTCGCTTTAAATAGCAATTGTCTTGTTTCATCGTAGCTTCATTAAAAAGATTCTAATCCGACTTATTTCCTAGAGATAGATTCTAGAATTGCTAAAGTTTATAAAATTGCTACTGAAAACTAGCCTGAGAACCAAGTGGTGTCAAAGTCTAACATCTTTCTAAAAACTGATGTATGCTTCCTTCAAAAAACTAGCTCAATTTTGTTATTACCAGTTCTTTTTTCAGGGTCCAAAAATTATGAACGCTGCTCCAAGCAGAATTGCCTCAACTATCTTGATCGCTTTTTTCATCTGTACTCTTGCTGCTTGTGGTAAGCGGGGATCGCCACTTCCTCCTGAGAACCTCAGCCCTGCATCTGTAAGAGACTTTCGGGCTGATGGAGTCTTAAATGGAGTTCGTGTTTCTTGGATTCCTCCTTCAATCAAAGTAGCTGGTGAAGTTTTAGATGACTTAGATGGATTCGTTCTAAGAAGGGCATCAGTTAGCAAAGGGAGAAGAGGAAGATTCCAAATAATTGCTAGAATTCGCTACGAAACTCAAAAGGGTAAAGCTGGTTTAGGTGAGAGACTTCAGTACGTTGACAGAGATATTGTTCCTGGTGAGCGATATGACTACCGACTCCAGGCATACAACAAACGAGGGTATGAAGGTCTTAAGGGGGAGATACTTAGAGTTCTTTTTAAAGGACGCTCCAGTGAAGTTGAAGTGCTAAATTAGTATGGGGAATAAAGACTTACTATAATGAAAATCCCTTTTTCTAAATCTCATGGTGCTGGAAATGACTTTGCCTTATTTGATCTGCGCTTCCATCCTCAGATGGATCTTGGAAGTTTAGCTCCACAGCTTTGCGATCGGCATTTTGGAATTGGAGCTGACGGTTTAATTGGGCTCAGTGCAGCTTCCGATGAGGTTAAAGAGAAGGCTGATTTTAAAATGCATTATTTTAATGCAGATGGCTCCCGCTCAGTTTGCGCTAACGGAATTCGTTGCTTGGTTAGTTTTATTGACCATCTGGGAGATTTTTCAAAAGCCAACCGGAGTATTAATATTGAAACTGATGATGGTGTTAAATCTGTCTTTAGAAGCTCCCGGCCTAACTATTTTAGGGTAGAGATGGGGCGGGCCTATTTCGACGCTAAGGATATCCCAACTAGGGGTAAAGGGGAGCAGCTCGGTGTGGTTATAGACCTTGAGGATAGAACCTTGGAGGTTTATGCAGTGGGGATGGGTAATCCTCATTGTGTAATATTTGTAGAAGACTTAAATGAAGCCGAAGTTGAGAAGCTTGGCCCAGAGTTGGAGCATCACGCTTGGTTCCCTGAGCGAACGAACGTAGAGTTTGTGCAAAGAATTTCTGATGAATCTCTAAAAATTAGAATCTGGGAGCGGGGAGTCGGGGAAACACTTGCCTGTGGAACCGGAAATTGCGCTGTCTTTGCCTTGTGCTATAAACTTGGATTCCTGAAGTCCAGGGCTGAGATCGCTAGTCCGGGTGGAAAGTTTATTATGGAGATGAACGAAGACTCTGAGATAGCGATGACTGGTCCTGCCGAAATTGTTTTTTCGGGTGAAATACAAATTTGATAGATTCGAATTCATGATATGAAATTAGCCGGATGTTATACAGCAATTGTTACTCCCTTTTTAGAGGAGGCGGGGCTCAGCCC
>CALKYB010000290.1 GCA_938003565.1 uncultured bacterium | reverse complement strand
AGCGAATACCCCGCTCGAGATTTCAACTAAAAGCCGAAATTTATAGTGGGTGGGGTATACCCATCGGATTGAAAGGTCGTCTATACCGAAACCACAATGAATTTCAGTTAAAAACTGTCTTTTCAAGTTTTGGTAATCTCTTCTTCCCCGTGATTTTACGCAGCCTGGGTCATATTTTGTTTATCTTTTTTTACTGCTTCGTAAACTACTAAGGGAGGTATATTAGGCAATTCAATTTCCTTTCCAGCCAAATGAAGTTGTTCAGACAAGAAAAACTCTAAGGGTTTTCCTTTCCAAGTAAGTCGAGGGTAGAATTGATAAATTAAAAATTTCCCACCTTCTTGGAGAACTGATTTCACACCACTAATAATTCCTCGTCGAAGCTCGTCAGGGAAAAAGGCAAAGGGGACCCCCGATACAATCGCGTCAACTTTTTCAACTCCAAGGTCGTCCATAATTTTCCGGACATTTTCAACTGAGTCATAAACTAGTTCAAATCTCTCGTCCTGAAGCTCAGGGTCTTTTTTAAGATCGTCGTAGAAGCCTTTGTTAAAATCAATCGCTATGAGCCTTGAGTCTGGTCGTATCTTTTTCAGAAGGTATCGAGTAAAGCATCCACCTCCAGGACCAAATTCGACTATCACTTTAGCGTTATCAAAATCTATCTTGCTGCAAATTCTCTTTATGCAAACTTTAGAGGTAGGTGTAATAGAAGCAACATTCTTGTCAGTGAAAAATTTTTTAAGGTAAGTAATGGTCATTTTAAAAATACGGTCTTTAAACTTTTAACAATACGGATCAACAATACCAAAAGATGCCAAATGAAAGATTTGAAATTTTGAGCAATACTAGAGAGAACCTCTACCTTGCTCAAAGGAGGGGGTTCAAAAAACACTCGGTTTACATAATCGTTATACGCCCTTACGTCAATTGGCCAAGGTTTCATTGTTTATAAATACCAACATAGTTCTGCCTGAGGATTTTTTGGCCTCTGACAGGGGGTTAAAGTGCCCTGCTAATATCAGTCAAAATTGACTATAAAAAGATCTTCAAACATGTTATTGCTTGCCGCCATAATTGTGAGTCATTTGGCTCAATTTGTCGCCCAATTGCGGGTTGTTATAGAAGAATAGAACCCTTAGGTGATAGGGAACAAAGATTTACCTTTAGGCTGCTTTTCGGACGAAAACCTAGATTTTATAGTCAGATTATAGCCCGGTTTGTCGGTCTTTTGAGCGTTTAGGTGTTCTTGCCCATTAAGAGTGCTTGAGCGGTGAGTAATTTGTATTTTTGAATTTATTGAAGAAAGTTTCAGCCGTTATTCGAAATAAACAGTAGCTGCATTGGTAGGTTAAATGTCTAATAAAACACTTCCTTTTACTCAAGAACAAATCGTTAAAATTTGTGAGAATTTCCCCACACCATTCCATTTATACGATGAGAAAGGGATAGTTAGTAACGCTCGAAAGTTCAATAGCGCCTTCTCATGGAACGAAGGGTTTCGGGAGTATTTTGCTGTTAAAGCTACGCCGACCCCAGCAATTCTCAAGATTCTAGCTGAGGAAGGATTTGGGATGGACTGTAGTTCTGAGGCTGAGTTGATTCTCTCTGAGCGGGCTGGAGTTACTGGAGAGGGGATTATGTTCACATCCAATGCGACCCCGATTAAAGAGTATCGTCGAGCGGTTGATCAGGGTGCGATTATTAATTTGGATGATATCAGCCATATTCAATATCTAGAAGATGGTATGGGACTCTCTGGGGATAGTTTACCCGAGTTGCTTTGTTTTCGTTTTAACCCGGGTCCGGAGAGGACTGGGAATGTTATAATTGGGGATCCAAAAGAGGCAAAATATGGGTTGACTCGAAAGCAGCTCATAGATGCTTATCGAATAGCGAAAGAAAAAGGAGTTAAACGATTTGGGCTCCATACAATGGTTGCCTCTAACGAATTGGATGAAAGTTTCTTTGTTGAAACTGCGAGAATGCTGTTTTCCATTGTTGTCGAGATTTCCAAAGAGCTCGACATCGAGTTTGATTTCGTCAACTTTGGGGGAGGTATTGGGATTCCCTACAAGCCTGAGGAAAACCCTGTTAGCTACGAAACTATCTCTAGTGGGGTTAAAGAACTATACGACTCAATGATAAAACCTGCTGGGTTGGATCCTCTGAGAATATTTTTAGAGTGTGGGAGGGTTATTACGGGACCTTACGGTTACTTAATTTCGAAAGTCTTGCACAAAAAAGAGATCTACAAGAATTATGTAGGTTTGGATGCCTGTATGGCGAATCTAATGCGACCAGGTATGTATGGTGCTTATCATCATATTTCGGTGCTGGGAAAGGAGAATAGCCCCGCTGATCATGTGTATGATGTTACTGGTTCTCTGTGTGAGAACAACGATAAGTTCGCTATTGATCGAGATTTGCCAGAGACAAATATTGGAGACTTGGTGGTGATTCACGATTCCGGTGCTCACGGCCATTCTATGGGCTTTAACTATAACGGCAAGTTAAGATCAGCGGAATTACTTCTTAAGTCAAATGAACAGATTGTTGAAATACGGCGTGCTGAAACTTATGACGATCTTTTTAGGACGGTTGAGGGTTATTAAAAAGCGTTTTTCATTTCTCTTAACATCGAAATAACTTTTCCGGGATCCCGATTGGTTTCAAGATTTCCTTCAACTATCTTTAGTAAGTTCGGGTCATTCCACCTTAAAAATGGGTTGGTGGTAAGTTCTGTCTTTAGAGTTCCAGGGACTGTTGATTTTCCATTTTTGAGTAAATTTTTACAATCGTCTAAGGCCTGCTTAATATTAAGGTTGTTTGGTTCCAAGGAATGAGCGAATTCCAAATTTGATTTTGTATACTCGTGTCCGCAACAAATTTTCGTGTCCGTCGGTAAAGCTACAACCTTAGAGAGACTCTGGAACATATCCTCTCCTGTTCCTTCAAAAAATCTACCGCATCCTCCTATGAACAATGTGTCACCGGAGAAAAGATATTTTTCCTCCACGTAGAATGAAATATCCACGATGGTATGACAGGGAGTGTGGATACTTACTACATTTAGACCACCGATTTGCCTGTTTTCGCCATCGTTCATCCCGAAGTCAATTTGGGGGATTTGTTCCACTAAAGCTGGATGAGCAAACACTTTAATTGAGGGATAGAGATCTTTTATTTGTGCTAGGCCTCCAATGTGATCCGAATGCCTGTGTGTCAAAAGTAAGGCTGTTGGTTCTAGAAAATTCGACTCAATGGCCGCTTTTATTGGAGAAAATTCGCAAGCATCAACAATGATACATTTCTTACTGGAAGCTTGAGAGAGTAGGTAGCTATAGTTATCCTTCAGGCAGGGAATTACCTTTAAGCTAGTCTTGGCCATACTATACTAGATTTGTAGTAAGCGATCGAGTTCTCCAGAGGCATCTAAGGCTAAGGTGTCGTCGCATCCACCGATAAGCTTATCTCCAATGAAAACCTGGGGTACGGTTCTTAGCCCAGTACGATCTTTAAGGGCTTGAAGTTCGTTTGGTTTGTCTTGAAGGTCAATCTCTTGGAATTGAAGATTTTTTTGCTTAAAGAATTCTACAATCCGTTTACAGAAAGGACAGGTGTTCTTTGTATAGATTTTTATTTCTTTCATTTCACACTATATATGGGGACAATAAGCCGGCTCTAATGCTTTCGTTAATATGATTGTTTTTGTATTAAACCGTTTCTGTGGAACAAAAACCGAACCTTTCTTCCTCGGTTTACCACAAACCGTAGGGGAGATCCTAATTGATTCAATTCGGAGTAAATTTGTCACCAGCCCTTAAGACGTTAGTAGATTGATTGAGACACTTTCTAGCTCTGGGTTTAGCTAAGTTGTTGATAAGTTGAGGGGTTTTATTGACTGGCTCTAGACTTTTGTTTTCCGTGGGTATAATCTGGGAGGGTTAAAGCACTTGATAGTTTTGTTTTGAATGCTGAGAGTTTCGTTGCAAGAGTGAAATTTTTTATTAGGATAAAGTTTAAAATGTCTGCGAAGGTAATTTACAAATTGATTTCTAAAGTGGTCGCTTGTTCTTTGTTACTTGTTTTTGCTTCGTGCTCGGGAGCTCACAAAACTAATTCTCAGGACGATGGTTTCTTGAAGACCGGCTCTATTGTCCTTTCTCAAAAAGTTCCTGCAAACGGGCCTCAAGGCACTATGATAGGTTATCTTCCAAGTGTCCCAGTTGGAAGAGAGTTTTCGACCAGTGGTACTGTCTCTTTCAAGCGTCCGGTTCCAGCCCCAAAATCCTACTCCCCTGTAGTTGGTTTTTTTGGGAACAAGGAGTTGAAGTCTAGGAATTTTCGCCGCTCTGGAACAATTTCTCTAACAAAAAGAATTCCAAGTTACCGTTAGAGATAATAGGGGTACCCTTTTAAAAAATCCCCGTACTCCCCCTATTTTTCAAAGCCTATAGTGGGCGTTTGTGCTGTTATCTAACGCCAGGCTATTTACGGACAAGCCAAAGTCTGACGTCTGAGCTGCGAAGCTGTTCAGTATAAGCCGAGAGTGAGCCAGGCGATTTTACAGGTATGCCCCGCCCAAGATATTCTTAGAAGCGCAGCTTAGCAAGAATATCTATTTGAATCTTAAGT
>CALKYB010000289.1 GCA_938003565.1 uncultured bacterium | reverse complement strand
TTTTCGAACTACGTTCTCTGCCAGTTATAATGAGAAAATGCTTTCGCATTTTCGCAGGTTAGTAAACGCTTGGCAATTGACGGCTTCGGCCCTTCGGGCCTGTGCCAGGCCAAACGTTCTATCCAGCTGAGCTAAGGATGAGCGTTGGGTTTAAGGTGAGGGCATTTCTAACAAAATATCTTTTCTAAACCAAGTTATTCGAAGGTCCCTATGGCTGAGTCGTGGAGAATAAGTTGAGTTGGCCTTTAGATGTTAATGACCACTAGAATAGTCATTTAAGTGTATCCTTGTTTTGTTTAGTTATGCTAGGTTTGGCGGGCTGGAAACTGGGGCTCCTTGATGGAGACTAACGGGCTTTGATGAGTGTTTATTATTATTTTCTGAAGATTGTAGGGCCTTTGTTGGGGGTGGTTCTTGGGCTATTTCCTAAGTTTAGAGGGTCGTTTCAGGAAAGGAACGGATTTGGGGTTTGGAAAGCGTTTGGGTCTGAGAATCCCGCGGAAACGGCTTGGTTTCATGGAGCTTCCGTGGGAGAGGTTAATGGCTTAGAGCCGCTTTTAAAAAAGTTTGCCAGTGAGTTTCCACATCTTAAAATAGTTGTTTCCACAACAAGTGAGACCGGTAAAGAAAGAGTCGAGCAAATGGGATATGCTGCTGCTTTACTACCGTTTGATTATCCTCAAGCTGTCGCTCGGGTATTGTCTAGGATTAAACCAGCAATAATTGTGGTTTCTGAAACAGAGATTTGGCCGAGCCTTTTTTTAGAGGCTAATAAAAGAAACGTTCCAGTTGTTCTAGTAAACAGCCGTATTTCTGATTATAGCTGGCCTTACTACAAGTTGCTAAAATATTTTCTTAGGCAAATATTGTCCGGCGTATCTTTTGTGGCAGCGCAAAGTAAAGTGGATGCCGACCGCTACTTAGAGCTGGGAGTGGCTGAGCAAAAGGTTTCAGTTGGGGGCTCTACCAAGTACGATAGGTCTCAAGGTGTTGATAAAAGTGATGTTAAAAAGCTCACTTCTCTCAAGAAAGAGTATGGCTTCGACACTAAATCAAAGATTTTTGTGGCAGGTAGTGTCAGACCGGGTGAAGATGAAATAGTTGTAAGGGCTTTCATCCGTGCAAGAGAGGAGCTGCCAGAGCTAGGGTTATTGATTGCGCCTCGACATCCAGAAAAGTTCAACGATGTAGCTGATATTCTCTCAAAAAATGAACTTTCTTTTATACGTCGTTCAATGACTGGCTCCTCTGTAGCTGAATCTAGCACAGATGTTCTGTTGCTTGATAAAATGGGGGAACTCAATGCGGCATATTCAGTTGGAGATTTAGCTTTTGTTGGAGCCACCTTGGTCGACATAGGGGGACATAATCCGCTCGAGCCAGCTGCAGCTTCATTGCCCATTTTGATTGGTCCGCATTATTCCAATATTAAGCGGGAAGTTTCCTTACTTCAAGATTCTGGTGCTTTGGTGATAGTTGAGAATGAGAGGGAGCTTGCAAGCCAGATTGTCCAGCAGCTTGGCGATCCTAAAACTCTTCAGGCTTCTAGTGAGGCAGCTTTTAAGACCTGGCAAGGAACTAGAGGGGCAACTAATAGAGTCATGCTGCTACTTAATGCCCAACTGAAGCAGTCAGCGAATGCTGACTACGGCTTAAGTGAATCAAAACTAATTGTTTTGTTGGCCTTTGCTGCTGCGGGAGTTTTTAGTGTCGTTACTTCGATTAGAAATAAACTGTTTGACTGGAGTTTTCTGAGAACTTCTAAAGCGGCCATTCCGGTTGTAAGCATTGGAAATGTTACTGTAGGGGGTAGTGGTAAAACGCCAGTCGCAGAGTTCTTTGCGGCATTGCTAATAGAGCAAGGAAAGAAGCCTGTTATTTTGAGCCGAGGCTACAAGGGAAGCTTACGGGGACCGCATCACGTATCGAAGGATGATGAAGTAGATCATGTTGGGGACGAGGCACTGATGCAGTGTCGGAAGTTGGCACCGGAGGTCGAAATTGTCGTAGCGAAGGACCGAGTCAAGGGGGCCCAGTTTATCGAAGAGAATAAACTGGGCGACGTCATAATTCTTGATGATGGTTTTCAGCATCGTTGGTTGAGTAGGGACTTAAACGTACTGCTGGTTGATCCTTCCGAGGAGAATTTTATCAGTAAATGGAGCCGACCAACTCTATTGCCGCTTGGTAGGTTCAGGGAAAAACCTAAGAAAGCCTTTGAGCGGGCAGACCTTGTTGTTTTTGTGGTGAGAAAGTGGGCCACAAATGAAGAAAAGCTCAAGGAAGCAGTAGGCTTTGTACGCGAGCAATTTAATCTCAACTCAATCGCGTTTCTTCAGCTAAAAGGAGATGAGGCAATTAAGATTGATGGGAGCGAGGAGAAGAGCTTACAGGAATTCAAAGATGTATCCCTTCTTTCTGCATTGGCTAGGCCCAAACAGTTCCTTCAACTCGTAGAAGCATCAAAAGTGCAAGTCAATGGATATGAATTCTTCCCGGACCATTTCTCTTGGAGTTATGAGGAGTGGGTCTCAACCTATAAGCGCCTTCAGCCGCCAGTGTTGGTGACGGAAAAAGATGCAACAAAGTTGTGCCGTTTTCGTCTTATTAATCACGAAGATGTCTGGGTTGTCCCACTTAGGGTAAATATTCTTGGATCTGAAACAAAGAATATTTTACTTCGTCTACTCCTAGAGAAAGAAATTGTAACTCCTTTAGCTGAAAGTTAATCCAATAAATGTTGGCTTTTTTCTGCAAGGGTTGCAGAACTTATGAAGTCTAATAGAGCGATGTAGTCGAATCGAGATGTCACCTTTGCTCTATATGTATTTTGCGATTGACTAGTATGTAAGGAGGTTTCATGAAGCCAATTGGCTTTTTATCATTGGTTTTTGTTGGATTGTTGGTTTTTCCAACTAACTTATGGAGTGATAGCTCAGAGGCCCTACCGGCAGGTATTAGCTCACCGGCAGACTTTAAAAAAATTCGAATCCGTTGGTTTCCGGTAGATCAAGCTGAGAAATACCTGATATATTCGCTAGGGGAAGATGGTGAAGCTGTGCAAGTTGAGGAAGTAGGCTGTCAGGCTAGCGGTGATGAGAGTCGAGAAGATGAAATAGGACCACTTTCTGGTTTATGCATAGCTGAGACCCATGCTGGGAAAGGATCTGTTGAGATAAAAATTTCAGCGGTGAATAAGGATTGGGAAGAAGGTGAGCTTTCAGGCCCACCAGAGCTTTGAGTCTAGGTTATTCGGCGTTAGATCTTATCTCACAGACAAAATCGTAAGCATTCATGATTTCAGCAAACTTGTGATTTGCTTCTTCCAGAGCTTGGCCACTCAAACCTTTGGCAATTGCCTTGTCCGGGTGACAGATCTTAGCCAATTGGTTAAAGGCTTTTTTTAGATTTTTATCGGTGTCTCGTGGGTCACATCCTAATAAACTATAAGCTGCGCTGACTTTTTCACCACCAATGCCGTCAGGGTTGCCATAAATACTCTGGTAAGATTCATCATTGCCTTGAACTCTTTGACTTTTAGATGATCTAAATTCTTCAGCCATTTTATGGTAGGTTTCAGGTTCCATCCCAAAGCAAAGAGCTGCCTCTTCTATAAGTCGCTCTTCGTCATCTAATAGTTCCCCGTCGCAAATCGCTAACTGGAACAAAAGACTTAGCATGTTCTCGACAATTATTAAGTTGGAGCCATACAACTTGTTGAATACTTCAGCGTAGTCCATGAAAGACTGTCCACTTTTTGAAGCCTTTCTAACATAGGCCAGGGCTAGTTGTTGGTTTTCGCGATTGAGTTTGAATTCCTTTGTAGCGACCGAGCCGATCATTAAGGTTTCAGACTTGTTCATTTGGCCATCAACCAATGCCATCTTGGCAAGAAGCGAGTATACAATTTTTAGAAATACTGGATCCTTGTGAGCAGATGTCCGCCAATTAGCGGCGATCTTTGGTTTGGTTCTATCACTGCGAATGAAAATCAAACCAGCCAGTGCGCTTAGTAGCACTACCAGAACAACAAAAAGAATTATTAGTGCGAGTTTACCCATTGCCCCTAGTTTTTACTGCAGAATTCAACACTCAGAAATTAGCCTTAATCAAGGCGAGAATCGCTTTCCCTATAGTTATTATGCCAGTACTCGGGGAGAATGCGCAAAAGGTGCATTATTTACATGATGATAGGGTGCTCGCGGTCAATCTAGGGTATTTAGACCAGAAACCCTACAATTTTAGTTAAGGAAAGGTACTTTCCCATTCCTGCTCTTTGAACCCTAATAATCCTAAGTTCTCCCCCAGAAGAAAGGGTCTTTTTACCAGCTTTCCGTTCTTGGCCAGTAAACCTAGGGCATCTTGCTCAGAGAGATTGGGAAGTTTATCTTTCAAGTTCATCTCGCGGTAAAGGATACCTGAGGTATTAAATAGTTTCTTGATATCTCCCGTTATCTTTAACATCTGTTTGAGCTCTGGAATCTTTGGCGGAGAGTCGACAATTTCTTTTACTTCTACCTTGATTTTCTTTGCTTCAAGAAATTTTAGGGCGTTTCTGCAGGTAGAACATTTTTTATAAGAGTAAATTAACATGTTTTAGTTTTTTCCTAATGGGGCAAGATCAGATTTTGCAATATACCCAAAATCAGGTTTGGATATACGTAACCAATCACCTAGGTCGTCGATAACACTCACGAGGCCACCTCGGCGAATTTCACCAAGACGTTTACTACCAGTTTCGGGTTTGCCGTAGAGAAAAGCTCTACTCGAAACAACCTTCCATTGGTTTCTGAAATCCTTGTCTTGAGGGGGTTTTCTTTCAATATTAGATATATCGATTTGTTTATCTGGGCTACCGATAGCGAAAGTCGGTAATTTTTTGGAAGAATCTGGCCTCATGTCAAATTTGCTCGTGGCATTTTTTGCCTCTTTAGCATCGGATTCTTTGCTCTCGACAATCTTGGGTTGTTTTAATTCCCTTCCGGAATTTTTGGAGTCGTAATATTTGTCGGTCCATTGTTGGGCCAAAACGGTGG
>CALKYB010000288.1 GCA_938003565.1 uncultured bacterium | reverse complement strand
ATAAAAAGGGTTTCAATCGAAATAAGCCCCTACTATTATTGGATTTCCACTTAGCTCTACTCTAATGCAGATAGATTTATGAAATAAATTTCTAGTCGATTGATTCAACTTAGCTTGGTAAGAAAATCGTTTTAACCCAAGAAATTGCTGTTCATCGCTACTTTGGGCAAGTAAATTCTGTGATTTTTGGGTACGACTATATAATTTACTAACGATGCTATGGAAGAATGTTTACTACTGTAAATCTCAAGTGGTGGGGGTATATACTGAAACCATTATAAATTTCGGTATTTTAGTTTACCTTCAATAGTTTCAGTATAAGCCGAGCCTATGCGAGGCCATTAGACAGGTATACCCATCCACAAATATGGAGGAGAAGCGAAGCTTCGCAAGAAAAGCTAGTTGAGCTTAGAAAATCAGCTTTATTTGGTATTTTCTAGCCAAGTTCTGAGGACTTGTAGCATACTGGAGGCGTATTATATCTGTCTAATGGCAGTGCTACCGCACTGCTTATTCCCATCTGATTGAAAGGTCATCTATGCCGAAATTTATACTAGGATGGGTATATTCATCAGATCCGATAGTATTTAGTCACACACCCTTAAATCTCCGCTTGCATTCTTAGCTCCAGCGTTTTGTTTAACATAGTCAACTACTTGGTTTACAGGCATAATGTCGTAGAGGTAAGGGATACCAAAAGCCTTTGGGCTGGATGGGTTGACAGAGCCTTCCTCGTCGGCACCATCGAGCAATATGTTTCCTTTGGTATAAACATGACCAACTGGAATAGGGCCTCCACCAGGCATTTCCCCAGCTCCTCTTCTGCCGGTGATAGCTCGCTGAGGGGCCCTAGATTTCTTACCTGAAACAACATTGTGCTCAGCTATCATCTGGGATCCGTTGTTGATATCGATTGCGCTACCAAGTTCAAATGAATGTACATAGTTGTTATACATATGCCATTTACCACCGAAAGTAATTCTCGGACTTCTCTGGGATGCTCCAAGGGAGCTCTTTAGAATAGTTCCTCTATGTAATGGGAAATTAGGAAACTTATCATTACCTCCTGCCTGGATTGAGTAGCTAGTATTGTAAGCAAGATAGTTCGATATTGTTATCTCTGAGGTTGAGTCTGCTTTTCCACCTTGACCAATTGAAATCCCGTCATCCCCTTTGAAACCAGTAATCGTCAAATGATCCAACCAGACGTTATTGCCTTGTCTTGGCATCAAAGCCGTTGCAAGCTTACCCTTCCCATCGAAAGTAATTCCATGAATAATGGTATTGCCACCGCGAAGTTGTAATAAAACAAAACTTGGCGCACTAGGCGATCGAGATATTGTGATATCAAGCATTCCATTCTTTCCGCGGCCATCAATTGTGAGATTCTTCTGAAAGGTACTAATAGGCGAGTTCAAATAAATTGTTTTACCTTTTAGACTCTCATCAAATATTACCCACACAGGATCATTCCTCTTGGGATCACTATCGCTCTTTTGAACTGCCTCTCGCAAGCTACCGGCACCCCTGTCTGCTATGCTTGTCACAACTGTAAATTTTTTGGCTGCAGCCCCACCAGTAGTCTTACCACCAAAACCTACTCTGTCTGGGCTAGATAAAAGCGAATTGATTCGATCAATCCGACAACTACCTGGGTTACTAGTGGTTATTAGGGTTGTAGTAGTGGTTGAAGAGGAAGTGGTAGCAATAGTCGTCGGAACTGTCGCCCCTGGTGCAGGGGTCGTATTTTCAACACTTTCGGTTTTGAACGTTTGAGTTTCTGAGGTTACAGTTTCCCTACCAATCCAAGCCTTTACCCTAAAATAGTAAGTTGTATTAGGAGCAAGATTGGTCAAGGTATTACCTATATTTTTTTTGCGCAAGAAACCGCTATGGAATGAAAAAGAGCCTATAAACTCGGAATTTGTTGCTACTTCAATTCTTCCAGAAGCAGGTTTGCTCAATACGGATATAATTTGAGTTGAAGAAGAAGTCACCCCACTGACTTTAATATCATTAATAGCTAAAGGTGTTGATTCAGAACTAGTTTTCGAAGGTTTAGCCCTACATGGCCTTCCATCTCTAACTCCATAGCCATCCCCATCAGGGTCAATACACCCACCATTTTGACTAGGATAAGAGTCTGGGTTTGGGTTACTTTGTGTTTTAAACTCGAACTTTATAGAACTAATTGTATTTCCTTCTAGATCAGCTCCAACCGCTCGATATTGGTAGGTTTGATTAGGCTGAAGGCCACTAATTGTGATCAAATGATTGGCTTCAACTCCCTCACTTACCGGCGTGTGGTTGCCATACTCTGGGGGTAAACCCCAAAGCAAATGAGCTCTTACTGCCTTATCGAACTTAATGGCAATTGTTGCGGAATTTGTAGTTATTTTCTCTAGTTGAACTGAGTCGATTTTTGGCTCAATTGCAACATCATCTGATTGCTCATCATCTCCCCCGTCGGTCGCAGCTGGGCTACTTACTTCATCTGGACTTGGACTGCTGCCATTATTACAGTAGCTCAGGGAGCCTGATGCGTTCTCAGCTCCTGCGTTTGCGAGAACATAGGAACGAACATTTTTCGATTCTATTAGCGAGTAGTCGTAATTAATCTGTGGGCGAGATACAGACCCCGGATTTACTGAGCCGCTAGTACCAGCCCCATCTACCATTATATTACCACTTTCAAAGATATGGCCTGTTTTAAATATTTCACCGTCAATTGATACCCCGGACCTCATCGCAACATCACCACTATTGGCCTCGGCAGCAGAGAAATAATTATTCTCAACAATAGACTTAGCTTCATTAAGTGATTTTACACCTGTGTATTTAAAGCTGTGAATGTAATTATTGAATATGTGCGCAACCCCTCTTTTAATATTGGGATTACGGTCCAGAGCAGCCATGTTACTGTTGAAGATTGTGACATGAGCCCCTTTGTGCTGAGGGTCCTTTCCTGTGCCGTTTGAGAGCACTCCATAGGTGCTATTGAACACCTTGTAGTTTGATATCGTAATGTAATCTGCAGAGGTATCCTTAGAAGGCTGAGCCAAAGAAATCGTATTATGGTGGTATACATCTGAAATTGTTATGTGATCGATCCAGTAGTTATCTCCTTCTCTGAAACTTAAAGCATCGCTATCTCTACCTTCGCCTAGACCTTTAAAAGTAAGCCCATGAAGAATGACATTTCCTCCTCGAAAAACAAGCGCTCGAGGAACCTCCCTCTCGCTTCTACCATCGAGTGCTATAGTGATACCTGCCATTTGTCCATTCTCTCCGCGCCCATCAATCGTGATATCTTTGGCATGAACGTTAATTACATCTTTGAGTTTTATGGTCTTTCCATGGATACTAGGAGAAAATGTAATCCAAAGAGGAGTTTTTTTAGAAAGGGCGTCTCGTAAACTACCAGGACCACTATCAGCAGTTGAGGAG
Organism: uncultured bacterium; assembly: GCA_938003565.1. Classification (GTDB taxonomy): domain Bacteria; phylum Bdellovibrionota_C; class UBA2361; order SZUA-149; family CALKYB01; genus CALKYB01. Next base: position 956 of record CALKYB010000288.1, on the reverse strand, counting down.
ACTATTGTGAAAGAGTTTGCTTTAGCTCCTCCAGTTGCGTCGGCTCCGAAACCTATTCTATCCGGGCTTGCCAGGAGAGACTGTATTCTATCCTCTCGGCACTGGGCATAAGAGTTCAAACTATAAAAGAAAAACAGTAAGGTGAAAAAAAAGAGAAAGAGAGATTTACTTGAACTAGAATTTAGAGATAACATTTTATAAACCTTTTCCTAATTACGACTCTAGGCATCATTCAGGCCTCCATCAAAACCTAGGCAATACTATTTCAAAGGCAAGCTGAAAGTTAGGTCGAGCCCACTTATCGACAAGACAGTCTAGACCTATGAGGGGTCGGAAAAAATAGGTAAAAACTTAATTAAGTTCTTTGCGAAAATCGCAACTTCCCACAAATATTACAAAAATACTCCATTGAAACTTCAACAAGCTAGATATACTGCGCCTCATTTAAATTTCGGTATAGACGACCTTTCAATCAGATGGGTTTAAATCCATCTAGTTAAAAAGAGGATGTGATACAAAGTGAGACGACATATAACTTTTCTAATAAGCCCAAGTACTTACTGGCCACTTCAAAAAGACCAAACTAAACTTCTATTCCCGGACTAAGTCTCTCTGGTAAACTAAGCTCCTCGGACTCAATAGAAGCAACCGGATAGGCACAATAGTCAGCTGCAAACTATGCCGCAGGAAGATGGTTTCCACTTAAGCCTACTCAAGTGCAGAAAGATTTGTGAAAGAAATTTCGAGTGGATTGATTCAATTTAGCTTAGCTATAAATCCTTTAAAGAATCCATCCAAAAAATAAGTCAATTCTAGACGGTTGTCCCAAAAGTCTCTCAACCGGAACTTTTTTAATTGTTAGGGAGTATGAAGGTTCTGACCGTCTCACCTAAAGAATTTTTAGGATATCGGAGATGCTCTGAAAGAGAAACTTTTTAAAGAAATGCTACTCTTAT
>CALKYB010000287.1 GCA_938003565.1 uncultured bacterium | reverse complement strand
TTGAAAATATTGTTGAATACCGAAATTTAAATGAGGCGCAGTAGATACCCATCCTAGTATTAATTTCGTCATAGACGACCTTTCAATCAGATGGGTATATGCAGTGCGTCAGCACTGCCATTAGACTGAGTTAAAGTTTTAGCTAAAAAGTGTCGACTTATCGAGTTTACTAACCGTGATTCATTTCGACTATAAAACTTCATGCTATCGAAACTAATTAGGTATTGGACCTCGCTACTATTAATTCTGCTCCTTATTCCAAATTTTTCTTTTGCGGAATGTGTGGATCCGGATGGAGATGGTTACGGCATGAATGGCAATAGGCCCTGCAGGGCAAGGCGCACTCAAAATAGTTCTACCAAAGTCACTGTAAGGGACGTTAGGATTAGCGAAGTTACTAAGTCATCAGCTCGAATTACAGCCACATTTGGGGACAATTCTTCGGGGAAAATTTATTTTGGTAAAACCCAAGAGCTGGACAAAGTAGGGCCTTACTCAGGTTTTCTTAAAAGAAAACTTTTTAACCAGAGCCTAACCAATCTGGAGCCTGCCACGACTTACTACTTTAAAGTTGAAGCTCGTATCGGCAGCCAGAGAGCATATTCATCAGTTAGAACATTCACAACTGAGGGGGAGAAAGAAGGCTCTGAGACATGTCCAAAGAAAGTGTACTACAAGGAAGGAAACATAACATCAGTCCCAGATGATACAACAATATCAACGTCTATCACCCTAACTAAGGAACTTCCTCTCCGGTGGAAATATTATCCAACAGCACAAGGTCAAGAGGAAGCACAGTTCACAGCTTGTGAGTTATCTAATAAATTTAAATCACATAATCAGAACATTCCTGATCTCACCCCCAACACTGAATACACCTTGGTAGCGCAGTCTGCCTCATCGATGGGCAGTGATTGCAACAATACAGAATGGTTAAATATTAGCTGCCCTCTGCAAGAAACCACATTGGAAGTTTCAGCAGATAGTCATTCTCTAAGCTTAGCAGATATGCCCTTCAACGTGAGGAATGAGCAAAATGTAAAGGAAGGGGATCTAATAGGTGTCGCAGGTGTTACACCTTCTGGTGAGGGAGATAGAGATCTAATTCAAATTACAATCCCCCCTAACGGAACAAGTACTTATGATGGGCGTTACTATTTTCCTGAAGGAGAAACAGAAGTATGGGTTTCCTACCTTATATTCTTAGGTGATACCTTCACTACTGAGGCAGCAATTAAATTACCTGGATTATCCTCGACTATAATAGAATCCTGGACCGGTTACGATGCAAAGGGTATTTCTGGAGCTGGAGGCGCAGGAGGCAACTGGGGAGGTGATTGTAGATCGTGGTCAACCAGACACTTTATGGGAGCAGCAGTACACTCAAGTTCAAAATGGCAAAGAAGGATGGGTATCGAACTTTACCATAGAAATAGTAATAATTTTGGAAATACACCTGCTACTCTAGCAGACCACCCTTGTGACAGCTCTGCAAACAATCCAGCGCAAAAGAACTTAAGGCAATTCGGGCAGACAGTACAAGGTTCAGTTGGTCCTGCAAACCTTAACATGGGCAAATGGCATCAAGTTAAGCAGCATGTGAAATTAAACTCTCTTGGCCAGTTTGACGGGCTAGTTGAAGGGTGGATCGATGGTAAACTAATATATCGAGAGACTGGGCTAAACTTAACCAATAACCCTGAATATAGAAGGATGGCTTTCTGGTTCACAGTGTATCACGGAGGCTCCGCGGATAGAACAGGCACCGCTCATGATCTATTCTTCGATAAGATACGGGTGAGTTCTGGGCCAACAGACATAGATAAATTGCCGTAATCGAGAACTCTAGAACAACTTTGCTACATTCAAATTTCCAAGGCTAAGGGAAAAACACCGAGTGATTTCTTGGGCTAAATCGACTTCCTTGTCAAACTACTCTCGCCAGCTCTTGTTGGGTAGGGGGATAAATTTTTTACTGATTAAGCCGAGCGTATGCGAGGAGATTATACAGGTATACCCAGCCCAAGATATTCTTCGAAGCGCAGCTTCGCAAGAAAATGATATTAGTCGCTTAAACATTGAGTTTTTGACTTTTCTAGCCAAGACCTACGGTCTTTTATTCACAAATAGATTTCAGTATATAATTTACTGGCAGTGCTAGCGCACTGCTATACCCCGGGGTGAAGATTATTTATAAATGCCGAAGTTTATAGTGGGCGGGGTATATTTCATAGCCCCCAAGACATCGAATCTGCTTTTGCCTGAAATGTTTGAGAAGTAAATTTGTTTTAGATTGGTTGAACTGGAAGGCTAAAAACTAAATAAAATGGGCGACGCAATACTGCCATCGCCCGTTCATTGTGCCAGACTACGGCTTAACAGCTGCTTCTCGAAGCGAAGTTAAATCTCTGCATTCAAGCGTCAGCTGTTGACTTCCTTCCTTTTCTCCACCGATCCAACAAACTTTTCCAGTTTCAAAGTTGTAGCTCATGTGGTGAAGGTGAAAGTTGTGGTCGTCGGTGAGGTAAAACAAGCTACCATCGTGAAACTGGATTGCATCGTAACCAAAGTCACCATTGGTATTTGCGCCCCATGAGAATTGGTGTTGACCTTCGGCCAAAATCTTGTTCCACTCTGCCGTATCTTGATAGAAAACAGTGGAACGGGAATTTTGATAATAACTCGGATACGAAATTACGACCTTTGGGCCATCTACCTTGTTATCGACGCAGGATACTACCATCGACTCGGTATTATAGTATGTGATGCTAAATCCAGAATCAGACAAAAACGCGTTGTCCGCCCAAATTCTTTGATAGCCTTCAGAAATCTCCGAGAAGATTGGAGTTCCCCGGCCGTCACGACCAATACAATGAAGCTTTTGATTCTCTTCAAGCGGCGGCTTGTGTGTGGCGTATACTGCACCAGTCCAGTCGAGAAACAAGAAGAAATGACTTTGCTCCCCAGTTTCTGAGGTAAACCGGACCAATATCACGTCATCAGTCCAATTCAGAATTTGCAGTGAATCGTCATAAATTCCAACGGCATCCCTAATATCGTCCTCCCAAATAAAGTCAGTGTAGTGGTTTGCGAAGAAGAGGACATCAGAATCATACCCTCCTGGAGCCGCTGAGTTGGGGTACACGGAAACTATCGGATTGTCACCACGTGTTTTTTCAGCTCGATCCGTGTGGTCTACACGAAAGGGTACCGCGTCTTCAACATCTTCTTCCGCCATCGGTTCTCCATTTTGGTCAAAGTAGGTCCGGAATCCATCAGGGCCTGGAGCAAAGAACACAGAGCCTGGCTGATCAACTCGGTCGAAGGCGCCGATGGTCCAGGAGAAATTCTCCCCGAGATCCAATGCCCCATCGAGCACTACCGACGCCGATTCTGACTCCGAGTCACAGGCCACGGTAAGCACTGAAAGACAGATTAGGGATGCAGTTCTAAGTGTTAATTTCATCGGAATATAACCTTTGGTTAATCTAAGTTAGTTTAAACCTTGAGCCTTCTAGCTCCCTCGTCGACTGGAATAGTCGCCCATAGAGCTACAAGTATAGAATTTCTACTCAATAATAATTGTTTATTTTCAGTAAGTTAGAGAAACAACCAGTGGCAAAACCAGAAAGGAAGCCCAACCATACTATTTAATAGTAATTTTGTCAACATAGTTGGGTTTTGCAGGCCGATGGGAATGGAAGTGCCTCTGGTTAGGAGGGAAGTTTACCCAGAGAAAAACTCCCAAGCTCAAAGTTTCCTTGCCCTAGGACATCCATCTTCAGCTCGGAGAGTCTTGGCAAAACAATAGAGATTCTATTGCTACCCTTATCTAATTTCTTCACAAGATGCTTCAATCTGAATTTCGGTTTTGAGTAGTAAGCTTTAGAAATATTGGGAAGATACCTAAACTCTAGTTTAGTTGGTCTAGGAACTTCTATATCGAACTCTACGCAATTATATTCAGCTAAATTTTTTCCTTTTAAAAGGATTCCAGCGAAAGCTCCTGCTCTCTTAAACTCACCACTATCCAATCTTTGAAGATCGTATGCATAAATGCCATTTTCTCCATCAAAGGAGTCAACTTCTAAACTAAACTTACACTTATTAGAGAGCTGCATTGCAACATTCTCTAAGTGTGAAAAAAAACTACCTCTGGCAATAACCTCCCTATGCAAAAAATTCGGGAAGTTTCTCTCAACTATACTAAAGAAAAAATTATCGTAATTCTTAAAGTCAGATTCATGCTTTTCTAATTTAGAATACGGTATCATCAGAGATTCTGGGAAGTTTTTTAAAACGTAGGATTTTATTTTTGCGTAGAATGAGTCATGCATCACCATCCAGTTTTCATCTGCAAATGGGGTATTTTCAAAACGCTTAAGAGCATCATTTGTAGGAAATTGCTCTGGTATAGTTTTATTGAGCATTAACATTAAATTCCCCATATCAGCCTTTCTGTCTTTCATACGGCTTAGAGAAGGAATCTCTGCTATTTCTGGAAATTGATCATTAATATCCAACAGCGAAAGATAGCCAGCAAGGTTTGTCCAGTGGGTATCAAGCTTTGTATATGGTGGGATTGAATGGACTTTTAGTTTCTCCATCAAACCATGATGGAAGGTTATTCTATCAGGGTAAAACTTTGAGGCAGCATCCCTAACTTTCTCTCCAATCTCTGTATAACAATCAATCGTGGAGTCAGCATAGGAAGACAGTTTTTCAATGTGCAGACTTCCTTTGTTAGGCGGAACCACTATTTTTAGTTGAAATCCAAGAACCTCGGCCCAATCTAGTAAAAACCCAACACTCTCCAACCCGAGATAGCTATTTGGCATTTCTCCGCAGTGTCGTGATTTAAACTGATCTTTTAAAAACAAATACCCGTCTTTTCCCGAACGAATTCTCTCATGATCGACAGAAGAGTATTTGTACAAAAGCTCATGCTTTAGATGAAAAGCTTTTCGCTTCAAAAATGAATGTTTAAGAGAGTTACTTAACAAAGACTCGCGAAATTTAGTTGAGAAGAGAAACGATTTAAGTAAATGATAATTTCCTAACTCCAGATCCTCTTGATCTACGATTGAATCAGGTAGAGGAATATTACCCCAAGGCTTCTCTTCCATGTAGAAAAACAACGAACCGAGTGGGGCTACCAAGCAAAATAGAAAAACTACTAGCTGAAATATTTGTGAAATTTTTATCATTAAAATCTAAAATACAAAAAGGAGCTATAATCGGTAGTTAATGCTGAAACTATTGCTATGATCAAGGCTAGTATTCCATAAGCAATCTTTACAATCTCCAAGCCCCGCCCCTTTTTCATCTCTAAAAATGTATTAAAAGCCCATTTCCTTGGAATTAAAAATACTAAAAATGAAAGAGCAAAAATTAAGAGTTCGGCTGGCCCAAATTTGAATAAAAAGGCATTCCAGGAAGACTCTCTAAACGCTATCTCTTGTGCCGAGGGCGTATCAACAATTGGCAATAAAGAATCCAACATCTTCTTAATGAAGAATGAAAACTGTTCTATGGATTCTGCCCGAAATAGAGTCCAACTAATTAGCGTCAATGGTATAAAATATAAAAACCTTCGGAGCTGGTCTCGGAAGATTGACCCACTAACTCCAATTAATTCGGTCTTGGTTCTAAAAAGCCCAAAATTCTCAGCTATTCTCTCCACTCCAAGAAAGAAGCCATGAAAAGCTCCCCAAATGAGAAAAGTATAGGCAGCTCCATGCCATAAACCACAAAGTAAAAAAACCAGCGATAGATTTACAATAGTTCTATAAGGCCCCCTCCGGTTGCCTCCCAGGGGAATATATAGATAATCCCTAAACCACATCGAAAGTGAAATATGCCAGCGTCTCCAAAATTCAGTTATACTTGAAGCCGAATAAGGCCTATTAAAGTTTTCCTTAATTCTAATGCCTAAAATCTTACCGATACCAATCGCCATATCCGAATAGCCAGAAAAATCAAAATAAATTTGAAAGGAGTAGGCAAAAACTCCTATCCAAACCAATGAGCTTGACTGGGTCTGAGCCTCCAAAGCGAAAACAAAATCCGCTATTTGCCCAGTGGTATCAGCTATTAGAACCTTCTTAAGAAGGCCGTGGGCAAAACGAGTCATGCCGTCACTAATATTAGATAAGGACCTTTTAGGACTTTCTAAATCCTCTACAACGTCTTGATATCTAACAATGGGCCCAGCAATTAGTTGGGGGAAGAAACTGAGATAGGCAAAGAACTGAAGAGGGTTCTTTGCAACCTTGGTGTCCCCCCGGTAGATATCAATTAAATAAGAGATAGCTTGGAAGGTAAAAAATGAAATTCCAGTAGGCAAGCTAAGCTCAGCTAGCGCACCAAGGTTAGTCTTCACCACTGAGAGTTCACCAAAAAACTCAAAGTTCGATAGAACAAAAAAAGCGTATTTATAATAAAATAAAAGGACTAAATTAATAAATATTGCAAAAAATAAAAAATTCTTATTTTTGGCACTAAATCCGGCTATCCAATTAAAGGTAGCAGAAAAAATTAATAAAAATATATCCTCTTCTGAGCCCCAAAAGTAAAATAAGAAACTCCAAAAAACTATAGCAGTACAAAAAAGCTTCCGACCGCTCAAATAAATCGAGACTAGGGCAAGGGGGAGAAGAAAAAACAAAAAATTAGGATCAGAAAATACCACAAGAGTATACGATTAAAGCGGTTGCTGCTCAGTCTAGGGCGAAACTCAACCACAAATCCGGTCCTTAGACCAGTTTTCAAACAAGGCCCTAGCTGGCAGTCACAAATAGGTTTGATAATGCTTCAAGTCGGTCCTCAAGCTGGACTTTCGTTGCATCATAGGCACCTAGACTGTCGAGTTTAGTTTTCACCGAAAAGTAAAACTTAATCTTAGGTTCAGTACCAGAGGGTCTAACCGTAATTAAATCTCCTTGAGAAGTTCTAAACTGAAGAATATTGGACTTGGGAAGATTTATTTTCCTTGTCTTGCCATTTTCAATGCATTCACTAGTTTGATAATCAAGCCTAGCAACTATATCAGCATCTAGAATCTTCTGAGGAGGATTGTCTCTCAAATTCTTAATAATTGCAGCGATTTCTTCTTCTCCACTTTTTCCAGGCTTTGTTAAAGACACGAGCTTTTCCAGGTAAAAAGAATTTTCCAAATATATTTCTTTTAGCAATTCAGAAAGTGTCTTACCCTTACTCTTTGCCCACACAGCAGCTTCCGCTATCATGCAACAGGAAATCACAGCGTCCTTGTCTCTTACAAAATCTCCAACCAGGTAACCAAAACTCTCCTCACCGCCAACTAAAAACTTCTTTTTACCTTCATTGGCAAGTATATCGGCTGCGATAAATTTAAAGCCTGTAAGAACCTCGTGACAATCTAGAGAAAAACTCCCGGCGATATCGGCCAAAAGATCAGTCGTGACTATCGTTTTACCTACATACTCATTACCGCTAAACGGGCTCTTTTGGTTCTTTAAAACATAGTAAACCAATATACTGGCGATTTGATTACCATTTAGTATTTCGAGCTCTCCTGTCTCATTTCTGGCAGCGATTCCTACCCGATCCGCGTCAGGGTCTGTTGCTAGAACCAAATCAGCATTCTTTGACTTAGCCAATTCTAAAGCCATACTCAAAGCCTTAGGATCTTCAGGATTAGGAGAGGGGACAGTTGGGAAATTACCGTCGGCTGTGTTCTGTTCGGCAACAACATGAACGCGATCGAAACCAAATGCGCTTAAACACTGTGGCACAACACTCATCCCCGAGCCATGCAAAGGTGTATAGACTATTTGAAAATCTTCAGCAGACTTTACTATCTCGGGAGACAGTGACAAGGATCGGACCCGCTTTATATATTCTTGGTCAAGTTCCTCGCCGATACTGTCAACGAGGGTAGGGTCTTTCGAAAAGTTAATTTCCGAGACACTAGAAATCTTGTTAACTTCTGCAATAATATTTTTATCATGGGGGGAAACCAATTGTCCGCCGTCAGACCAATATACCTTGTAACCGTTATACTCTTTTGGGTTATGAGAAGCAGTAATTACGATCCCAGCATCGCAATTAAGCTCTCTAATCGTAAAAGACAACTCTGGCGTCGGCCGAATCGAATCAAAGAGAAATACTTTAATTCCATTTGCTGAGAGAATCTCAGAGGAAATCGTAGAAAACTCAACACTACTGTTTCGAGAATCATAAGCAATTGCAACTTTCGCTTGGCGCCCCGGGAATTGTTTTTTCAGATAATTGGCCAAACCTTGGTTGGCAGCACCAATCGTATAGCGATTAACTCTATTTGTTCCAGCGCCAACTATGCCGCGCAAACCGCCGGTTCCGAACTCCAATGACCGGTAAAACGAATTGACTAACTCCTCCGAATCTTCCTCGAGCAAACGCTGAACTTCTTTACGGGTCTCTTCGTCATACTCAGAGGATAGCCAAGACTCCGCCTGATTTCTTACTTGATTGCTCAAACTCAACTCACTAAAATTTTCTTAATATTCTTACTACAAGAACCATACGGTTGTCTCTGCTCTAAGCTTCCTGTAGCTTACTCACAAAGTTCTTTGAAGTTAATATTCTTCAAGGCAACCCGGGGGTCAAGCAATAATGGTGCTGAATTGGAGAAAATCATGAATGAAAAGTCTGTCGAATCGAAGGGTTTTAGATTTAGGTGGTATCATTTTCTGTTGGGAATGATATTTTCAACCCTATTCGCTTTTTTTCTAGCATTCTGGTGGTTAAAAAGTAACCTCTACGCTGACAAACATAAACCTGTGAAGTTATCACAGACCGAGCAGGTTGCCTTAGATAAGAAGATAAACCAGCTTCAAAATACCGCAAAACCATCAAACATAGAAGAAGTCGCCACTGAAAACGATAATGACTACCCTGTGTACTCGGATCGACCCCTAGAAGCGGAAGCTTATTCTGAGAAAGGAGCAAGTCGCGAAATAATTTTAAGCCAAAGAGAATTAAACGCTCTGATAGCGAATAATCCAGAAATGTCGGAAATGGTAGCTGTAGACTTATCCAAAGACCTGCTGAGTCTAAAAATATTGGTTCCAATGGACCAAGATATAATTTTTTTAGGTGGGAAAACCCTTAAGCTAAAGGCGGGTGTAGCGCTATCCTACGCAGATTCCAAGCCGGTTGTGGCTCTCCAGGGAGTTACCTTGGGTGGAGTACCAATGCCTAATGCCTGGCTAGGTGGGCTAAAGTATGAAAACCTGGTTAAAGAATTCGGAGATGAAGGGGGTTTTTGGGAAATGTTCTCAAAAGGAGTTGAAGACCTAGAAATTGTTGAGGGGGGGCTTAGAATCAAACTTCGAGAATAGACAGGTAGGTAGTCACTAAATCAGCCTTCTAAGAACTATATTTTGTATAATGCTAAAATCTTTAGAAACCCAAATCACCGAGAAATTACGTGCTGATGGAGCCTCAGAAGGGCTCATTTCGGCTTTTCTTAGCCAAGTTAGGCAAGTCGCAGCTGGGGAGTCTGGACTCATTTCTGAGGCTGATATCGGACCAATTGAGGGCCTTCCCAATAGCGAAGAATTTTGTGCAGACTCTGGGGAGGCACTCGCAAACCTTGGCAAAATTGCCGTAATTAAGCTCAACGGTGGTCTTGGCACTAGCATGGGGCTGGATAAGGCCAAGAGTTTACTACCAGCCAAGGACAATAAAAGCTTTCTTGAGATTATCGTCAATCAATTAATTAGTTTTAGAAAGAACTATTCAAAACAGATCCCTCTGATTTTAATGAACAGCTTTAGAACTGAGGCTGACTGTATAGAATTTTTGAATAATCTAGATTCTTTCGATCCTAAGCAAGACGGTATTGACGTTTCCTTCATTCAGAATAGAGTTCCAAAGCTCTGCGCAGAAACATTGCAGCCCTTATCTTTGCCCAATAAAAGCGCTAGTGAATGGTGTCCACCTGGTCATGGAGACCTATATACAGCTCTTCACCAAAGCGGGTTGTTGAATCGTTTGATTGAGAAAGGAATTAAATACGCTTTCGTGTCTAATGCAGACAATCTTGGCGCTACCTTAGACCTTGCAATATTCGGTTACTTTATTCAGAGTAAGTCCCCCTTTTTAATGGAAGTTGCGGATAGGACAACCGCAGACAAGAAGGGGGGTCATCTTTCACAGAATCTCTCTACGGGAAGGCTTCTCTTACGTGAAGTTGCTCAGTGCCCCCCAGAAGAAATTCAATCTTTTCAGGACATCCAACGTTTTCGATACTTCAATACAAATTCAATCTGGCTAGACCTAGTAGCTCTTCAAGGTAAACTTGATAAAAATAAAGGCTATTTAAACTTGCCACTAATCGCAAATCAAAAATTTATTAAAGTAGGTAATGCTGAAACTAAAGTTATCCAACTCGAAACTGCTATGGGGGCAGCAATTGGGGAATTTGAGGGATCAAGCGCTGTCAGGGTTTCTAGGCGAAGGTTCTTACCGATAAAACGCACCAGCGATCTTCTGCGACTTTGGTCTGATCGATTCACCTCTGATAACAGCGGTCGAGTAGTGCCTACTCAGTGCGGCACCAACAAGGTCAATATCAACCTGGATGAAAAGTATTTCTCTAAGATTAAGGATTTTCAATCCAGATTTTCTAAGGGAGTTCCATCCCTAAAGGACTGTAGCTCCTTAACCATAAAAGGGGATGTGAATTTTGGTAGTGGCGTTGTTTGCAAAGGAGACGTTCTAATTGAAAATACCCACTCCTCCCAACTTCAAATTGAGAACAGTAGTATTCTACAAAAGTAATTTGGAGCCATCTCAATGCACTGACTCTTGAAGTGTTACTTTGTCACACGCCCTAGCTAAATTTAAATTCTATCTCATGTTGCAGTAAATGTTTTTTTCTCTCTACCCCCCCCGCATAACCCCTCAGGTTTTTGTCTTTACCTATAACTCTATGGCAAGGAACAACAATTGAAATAGGGTTTTTTGCTATAGCTGATGCAACCGCTCGAGCTAATCCAGGCTTACCAATAGAATCAGCATAGCCAGAATAAGACGTAGTTTCCCCGTAAGGAATAGTATCTAGACCACTCCAAACTTCTTTCTGAAACTTAGTGCCGTTAATACTCAGAGGGAGGTCGAAGATTTGGCGGGATCCCGCAAAGAATTCTTTGAATTGAATAACCACTTCATTGAGCAAGGGATCTGTTTTCTCATCCCTTGTCCAATTGGAATCTGGGGTTGGCTCATGGCTTTCACCAACAAACCAAACCCCAGATAACCCAATTGCGTCACTGGCCAACCATATTTCTCCTAGAGGAGCATCAAATTTTCGATAGTAAGTCCCACGAATCATAAGCCACCAATAGGCAAACTTTGGGCGATCTTTAAGCTGGATAAAATTTTATCGGGGGCTAAATAAGAACGGTAAATGTGGGGATTAGAATCTATATCTGATTTAAATATGCTCGGCGTTCAGTAACAACGTTTAAGACTAGTCGCCTCTCACGTTAACAGCGCAAGGTCCTTTTTGTCCTTCGCCAACTTCGAATTCAACTTTTTGTCCTTCTCGTAATGAGTCACCCTGAACTTCTGAGTGATGAACAAAAAGATCATCTCCGCTTTCTTGTTCGATAAATCCAAATCCTTTTTGGACGTCGAACCATTTAACTGTACCGTTTGCCATTTTTTTCTCCTAAATGGGATTTTTTACTTGACCTGTTATTTTTTATTTAACCACTAATGTCAAGCTAACTCGCACAAAATTATCTATTAATTTAGTAGAAGTTAGCAAATCTGTAATAATAATGAGGTGTTATCGGTTTTGAAAAAATTCAAAATAATTGTTGAGAGATCCTCTAAATTTCAGAAAATTCGAGGTTTTTCACGGTAAAGTAGATGAGAAGTATTGAAAAAGTTTCAGGATCTGACTTTGTAAAGAATCCAAATTTCCAGAATTGTTAATAACAAAATCAGCATATTTGACCTTTTCGGAAATCGGAATTTGCTGAGCTAGGACTTGTTGAAAATGCTCAGTAGTAACTCCTGTTCGGTTCATATATCGAACTTCTGCAAGCTCCTCGGTCGTTTCAACAACCACAATTGCTTTGAATACTTTAGCGCCACCAAAGATGAAATCAGAGCCACTTTCCCACTTAGTAAAACCTAAATGAGATTCGAAAAGCAGAGGGCAATCATAAACCAACAATTGATCAAGAGGACAGCTTTCAGCCAATTTTTGCGCACTAGAACGAACAATAGGATGAACGATACTCTCCAAGCGTTGCCTATTTTCGGAGTCCGAAAAAACCAGTTTCGCGAGTTTCCTTCGATTTATGGGTGCTCCACTTTCACCACTCAGAATTGATTCACCAAACTCTCTAACAACCTCGCTATAAGCATCACCATCTGGAAGAAGGCATGAGCGACTGATTTGATCAGCGTCAATTACAAAGCTACCAAGCTCTGAAAAGATTTCAGCAGCAGTAGACTTCCCACTCCCCGGAATTCCGGTTAGCCCTACAGCCCTTCTAAACCATTGTTCTCTCATTTCCTGGCTTTCGTTTCTTAACACCCAAAGAAGCATATCCTCCGAGCTAATACTCTTAAACAAACCTCAAAACCATTAAGATTTTGACCATAAAGACAAAACTATGGTCTATAGAGAAGTTTTTTCAAAATATGTCTATATTATTCAAGGTGAACGCTTACTAGTAAGCGAAGTATGAGCTATAAGACAAAGAAAAGTTCCTTATTCTTCAGGATCGTATAAAAGCATACTCTTTAATAGGTAAATACATGGGTGTTGACGATAATGCCAGTAGTGAAAGTTTGGTAGAAATTGACGAGAGTTCTCAGAGCTCAGAGAAGGTAGCAGAGAACGCTGGGCCTGAAGTTGATGGAATTGAGGACGATTCCAACGAAGTGCCAGGCAAGTCAGATTTAAAAGCTAGACTAGGCAAAGAAGAAAACTCAGAACACACTCCAGATGAAACTTCAGACGAGAGCGCTGACGAAACCGAAGAGGAGCTAGAGACTGAAATTTTTCCTGAAGATGAAAGTCTCGAGGAAGCCTATGATTTTGAAAGTGGGGAGCTAATTGATGATGATCCTCACGCCGGAATCCCAAGCAAGAACAATGTAAAATCTGTTCGAGAGTTTTTCAACACTGAGTTTCTCTATAGGTTTGATATCCTAGAGGATCATGAACGTGCGAATCTAAAGGGAAGTTATAAAATAGAGATCCAGGGAGATAAAAAAGCAGAGTGGTTTGTCGACCTCAATGATGACCCTACTGTCAAAAGTTCTCAAAATAAAAATGATGCAGAGACTGACCTCAGTGAAATTAAACCTGAAGTAACTATATCAATGAAAGAGCGCGACTTTATACTCATTGTCAATGGTGAGCTAAACCCCCAACTGGCCTTTCTTTCAGAAAAGGTAAAGGTCAAGGGTAGTCTTGAAAAAGCATTGGCTTTTCAAGTAATTATCGCACCAGGTTTTGAATAATTGAAATCAAGTCTATGAGCTGAGCTTCTAGGTCCAAGGTTCTAATGTCCTCTGAACTTTCTTCTAACTCGATTAAAAATAACTACCGTCCCTTACCGGAGTGGTTGCGCCGTCCCGCGGCATCCCATACAGAAACAAATCAGATAAAAAAAATATTACGAAACAGCTCTCTTAACACTGTTTGCGAGGAAGCTCGTTGTCCAAACATTGCTGAGTGCTTTGGCCGTGGCACAGCTACATTTATGATTCTGGGAGATATTTGCACTAGAGGGTGTCGATTTTGCTCGGTTACAACAGGAAAACCTTCGATGCCTGCCTCAGACTTTATTGAGGAAGCGGAGGCCCTCGCAACTGCCGTAAAAGAAATGGCACTAAAACATGTTGTAGTAACTTCAGTGGCTCGAGACGACTTACCGGACGGTGGTGCTAGTGGTTTTGTAGAAAGTATTAAAGCAATACGAGCGAAAAATAAGGGTGTTAGTGTCGAAGTACTTGTGCCCGACTTTCGTGGCAACCCAAAAGTGGCAGAGCGTATTC
>CALKYB010000286.1 GCA_938003565.1 uncultured bacterium | reverse complement strand
GAAAACCAGGGGCTAGGGTTTCAAGAGGTGTTGGCTAAGTTGGAGTCTAGAAACAGCTAGGTTTTCGCCAGATTTCAAGAGCGGAGGAGGGGAAGTTGTTCATTTTTCGCCACCTTTTTGTACATTTATGTCCGAGAATCTACTAAATGCCGCTAATAGATCCTCGTATAAAAAACCCTTTCTTACTACTTTCAACCACTTAGCTGATAATTGAAGTTTTGGCCTGTAAATTGCTCGGTAATAGGTAGTTACTGAAGTAACTCTTTAGTAATGTCACCTCCCAGCACCCGAACCCCCGGCGTCTGCACCGCTCAGTGCAGACGCTTTTTTTATTCAATAGAAGTTGATTCCAGATTTGTCTTTGGAGAATCTAAGCTATCAGGTTTGGATTCTTCTTCGGTAGTTTCGTCTTTTGACTTGGCAATTTTACTTTCATCCAATAGCTTTTTGGCTTCATAGGGTTCACTAACTCCCTCTCTGAAACTAGCAGCTGCTTCTTCTGGGGAGAGTCCCAGATCTGCCCATCTGGCAGCTTCCCATGGGAGTGTGAAAACCCCTAACCACTTCTCTGCTTCTTCTGGATTTTTTAGACCAGCATTATAACACTGAACAGCTTTTTGGGGACCGTGAGTAAAGTTTCTTGCCCATTGCTTTGCGGCCTTCGGGGTGATTTCTGCTTTTAAATAGAACTTGGCTTCCTTGGGTTTCTCAATCTTGTTATCAAGCCAAGGTTTGGCAAGTTCTGGGTCACTAAATACCTTGCGCCATTCTCTAGCTTGTTTGGGAAGTAAATCTAGCTTGGCCCAGCTTTTAGCTTCCTTCGGTTCGAAGCCAGATTCCTTCCAAAGATTTCGCTCCAACTTATTCTTCCACCCGGCTTCTAGCCAGGCTTCATCTGTGGCCGATGATATTTCTATGGAATCTTCTGTTGGCAAACGCAGGAGCATCTTAATAAAGACCACAATTTTTCCTAAGCTAAGACTTTCTTGTTTTTTTGGTAAAAGCGTATCCTCGCATAGTCTAAATAGTCTTAGAGCTTCTTCTAATTTTCCTTCATAGCTAAGAGCAACTGCGATTTTAAAGTTTGCAAAAGGGTGTTGCCCTAAAGTTTCGAGGGACTCATTCCAAAACTCTTGTTCTGAGGTGGTTTTATCTTGCTCCAAGTAAAAGTCAGGAAAAAGACCAACACTGAAGTAAAACTGGCAGAATAATTGATGAAAAAACTTACCCTCTATCGTATCTCCTTTTTTAGCTAACTGTTTGTAGTTATCTATAATGGGATTGATTAAATTTTTTTCATTGAAGTAGATTCTAAGCTTCTTGAACTCTTTAGAAATCTCTTTATCAGAGATAAATGATGGTTTGAATAGCTCATGCGCTTTTGACCAAATTTTGAATGCTTCGATTAGCTCTTTTTCTTCAAATTTTTCCTTACCAGCTTTAAAATCTAGCTTGCAGAGTCTGTGTTTGACCCAGGCAATTGTTGGGTCCAGGGAGTAAACTTGGCGATAGTAATTGTTGGCAAGAGAGGTCTCACCAATCTCTTGATAGCTATAGCCCAAAAGAGCTAGGCCTTTGACGTGAATTGAGTTGATTCTAGTTAAACGCTTCAGAAGCTTTTTCGCAGACTCATGTGCTCCAAGTGAGAGATGTAGGTGGGCAAAATAGTATAGACCGTCTTCGTATTCCGAGTCTAGCTCAAGGGCGACCTCGAAAGATTTTCTTGCTTCAGCTATTCTTTGAAGGCTGTAGAGAACAATAGCTTGGTTTGAGAAAAGCTCGGGTCTGGTTGCTTCTATGGCAATAGCTTTTCTAAAATACTCTAGAGACTCTCCTGGGCAGTTTTCGTAGAACGATAAATTTGCCAGCGCAAAAAGAATACCTACATCATTCTCCCGAGTTTCAAGGAGCTGTTGGAGAGTTTTTACGTTGTGAGGTACCGCCTCCTTAATGTGTGGAGCTGGAAAAAGCGGGGAGTCCCCAATAGGAAAGTTCTCTGAGATCATTTGTACCTAGCTAGTTGTTTTTATGTGTAACGACTAGAACCGAGAAAAAACTGAGTAATTTTAGATGTTTCAGAGATGTTGCAGAATTCGCCAAAAATTTGCAAAGTTTGTCGGAGTGGATTAGTATGAAACCTACAAAAAAGGCTTAAATCTAGGTGTTTTGAGGTGTCCTTCAACAAGGGCACAGGGGCTTGTCTCGTTGATGGTTGAGCTAATAACAGAGAGGTATTTATGCAAGCGACGGCTCTTTTAGAGCAAGCATTGGCTCAAATGATTGATGGGGACAGTCGATTTAGGGAAGTTATTCTTCCTTTGCTTACGCATGCCCGCTTGGAGATACCCATAGTTGACCAGATTGAGAGTGGAGTGGACACTCGGGTAAAATTCAAAACCTTTCAAAATGGTCAACGCAGTATACTACCAATTTTTACTTCCAAGGGGTTTCTCCAAGACTGGGGTGGAGAAAAGCAGGAATCTATTTCGATTCACGGCTCGGACCTTTTTATGTTGGTGAATAGAGGTATTTTTATTCTAATCAATCCGGAATCAGACCTAGAGACAGCTTTTCTTCCTCTAGACTTAGAAGACCTAAAGGATCGTAGTTTGAGTTTTGAAAATGCGGTGAAAGTTTATCATCGTCTAATATATTCTCAGAGGATTCGGACAGGTAAAAATTCATTGCGCCAAAGTTTGGTCAACGTTGTTTCTAAAGTTAAACCATTGAATGAAGTTTATTTTTCTCTAGAGCGTCGCTCTACTGAATCGGAAGGATATGTTGCTGAGGCCCATCTTGGATGTGTGGCTGAAGCACTTACTCCGTGGGAGAAGTATGAGCTGGTTGCTGAGATTGCTGCCCTCTCAAAGGATTTATTTGGATTTGCTGGGACGATTGAATTTTACGATGATTTATCCGATCCTGACTCACCTAACTGGGCTAATTTTAAAAGCTCAGACCTTTTATTCAGAAGAAACAGAGCTAGGTTAGCTGATCATATCGAGGTGGAGAGTGTTGATGATTTGAGCCAGAGAGTATCATTCATCGGCTCAGGACTTCGTTCTAGAATTTTTAAGAATTCTAGAAGTAGCTCCATAGACAAGAAAGGTTTTACTTCTGCTCTCTTTCACCTATTCTGGCTTAGATTTAGCTAAGTCAAGTTTCTGAAATTCTAGCGCATAAATTTTGGTGGGATTCACATCCCAAATTATTCTTTTGCTCACCGGCTGAGTTGTTGGGGAGCTTCTTTTCAAGTAGCTTAATTCTCTTTTTTGATTCCTGAAGATTCTCAATTTTTACCGATGGGGAGGAAGTTCCCAGTAGACCATTAGCGACTTTCAATGCATCCTCCGCCGGAGAGTTATTCTCAGATTGCGCTAGGAGCAAAATATCTACCCCGGCAGAAAGAGCTAACTCCGCGTTTTTAACCTGAGAATCTTGATTCATCGCTTTCATCTCTAGAGCATCACTGATGACTACGCCCTTAAAGCCTAACTCTTCTCGTAAAAGATCATGAAGTATCTTTTTTGACAATGTCGCTGGGTAGTCTGGATCTAATTTTGGATACAGCACATGGGCCGTCATAATCATCTTTATCCCGTGAGCAATTAAGGACCTAAAAGGAAGGAGTTCTCTTTGAGCCATTTCAGTTTTTGAAATGTTTAAGACAGGCAACTCTAGGTGAGAGTCCGTCAAGGTTGCTCCATGTCCTGGAAAGTGTTTGCCGCAGCCAAGCACACCAGAGCTTTCCATAGCGTCGAGAAATTCTATTGCAGATCTTTCTACAGTTTCTGGGTCCTCCCCTAAGGCCCTAACTCCAATCACCGGGTTTTCTGGCTCACTGTGGATGTCTAACACAGGAGCGAAGTTGAGATTAATACCCAGGGAGCTAAGTTCCTTGGCCATCGCCTCCCCAACTGCTCCGGCGCTGGAGCCCCAACAGTTGCCGCTTGGAAAACAAGTTGAAGGAGACTTGAGTCGATGAACCTTACCTCCTTCATGGTCAATGCTAACAATGAGTTTTTCTCGCCCAATAATTTCTTGGGCATCGTTGATTAATTCTAAAAGGTCTTGGGGCCATTGTTCAGAGTCGGATAGATTATGAGCAAAAATTATAATGCCGAGTGGGGAGAGTTTTGAGAGCTGCTCACGCTCTTTGGCCTCAATCTTTAGGCCTTTTAAGCCAACTATAAAATGGTCGCCAAGGTTAAGATTGTTGCTCATTGGAAGTGCATGGGTTAGAAAATAGCATTAAGAAAGATGTATTGTAAGAACTGTCACCAGAGAGTTTCTTTATAGATTATTATTTGGCAAATCGCCATTGGATTGTTCGATGTCCGTAAAAGTAGCAGCGGTAAATAAAAAGGCTCGTAGGGATTACGAAATAGTCGCCACCTGGGAAGCAGGACTTTCGCTGCTAGGTAGCGAGGTTAAGGCTATTCGGGAAGGCGCGATTAACCTTAAAGAGAGTTATGTTAAGGAGTTTAATGGGGAGCTTTTCTTAGTTGGCTGTCATATTAGCCCCTATAGTCATTCAGCTTTGGATGGTCATGAGGCAGTGAGAGACCGAAAGCTTCTGCTGCACAAAAGAGAAATCGAGATTATTTCTGGAAGTACTCAAAAAAAGGGACTGACTATTGTTCCACTTCGACTTTACTTTAAGAATGGTCGGTGCAAGTTAGAGATTGGGACTGGGCGAGGGCGTAAGCATCACGACAAGCGTCAGGTTGAGAAAACTAAAGAAGCAGAGCGAGCTATGCAAAGGGCCTTAAAGAGGTAAGTGAGGTATGATTCTTTGATTAATGAATCGAAGCGTCATTCTTTTTGCAAGGAATAGCAGAGTTTTTATTTGCTAAAGCTTGAAAAGTAGACATGATTTCAGGTCGAACCATTTTTCTTAGTCCGTAGAAGATTTGCAACGAGCGAGTTGCTTCGTTCCAATTTTCAGCTGCGATTTGTAGTTGTAGTTTGTTTGCAGCTCTTCTCATTTTGTTAATGATTGAGGTTTGCTCTCTAAGGGATTCGGCGAGTTCTTTTGAATGAGTTAAATCTCTAACCATCATTTTTTTGCTAGATTCAACACACTTCTCCAGTCCTTGAAGAGAAGAGAAAACGGTTACGAGTAGTTTTTTGCGGTCAATTCTTTTGCTTGAAGCTGACTGACTTGCTGACTCGATTGCTTTTTCGTTTTCTGAAGATTTCATAATATCACCGACCAAAGTTTTCGTTACTGCTTGATTTACTGCTGAGAATTGAGTTCCCAAGATGAACGCTCTATGGCATTCTCCCTCTAGTCCAATGTTTTAGCCAATGTGCTTCACTGCTTTCCCTAAACACCTAATATTATTAGCAAAATTTCATTTCCTTGAATAATTCAAACCCAATGAGAACAATATGGAGAAGTATTTTTAGGGGCCTGCTGGCTTTTGGTTTGTTAGCCCTTTTGTCATGTAGCACCAAGTCAACTTGTAGCTTAGATAAGTCTCTAATGAGTGTAGTGAGTGAGTCTCGTGGCCTCGAGTTTGTTCGTAAGGTTCCCTGTAAATCCTTTTCTGAGGATGAAATATTTGAGGAATTGAAGCGAGTAATGTTTGAGCGAAATGATATTGATGAGCTCAAATCGGAAGAAATTTTATACAGACTGCTTGGGATTATTCCCCACGACTATGACTATATAAATGGACTCCTAAATGCCTACAAAGGAACTGTGAAGGGCTTTTACAATGCGGGTAGGGATTACTTTGTTCTTAACGAAAATGTTTCTGTTTCTGAATCCGAGGAAGTGCTGTTGCATGAGCTTACCCATACTCTGCAAGACCAACACTTTGGAATAGAGAAAATCCTTCCCAAGGGTATCGCTAGCGATTCTCTTCTAGCGAGAATGGCTTTGCTAGAAGGTGACGCGATGAGGTCTAGCTATATTGGTTTAAATGATCTGAACTGTAAATTTCATAATCTTCAAGCAACTCTTTTTCAAGCCCAGCATATAATTTTTCTTGAATCAGATATCCCTACGGGCTTGCGATTATTAGTAGCCTTTCCTCAGCTTTATGGGATGTTTTATTTATGTGAGATGGAGAAAGAGCTGGGCCCTGAGTTTCTCAGTGCTTTATTTAAGAATCTGCCGCAGCGCTCATCTCAAGTGATGCACCCAAAGAGGTTTGCTCAAACGCTTAGAGAGAACCGCAAACCTGAGTTTAGTGAAATTTCAATCGAGGAGTTTCCGAATAGGCATTTTTATACAGCAGTAGTGGGGGAGTATACAGTGTTTTCTATGCTAGCTCCTTACTTGGATTTAGATCGTAGCTTGAGGGTTGCTAGAGGATTGGAGGCTGATAGGGTCTGGATTGCTGATGAGCAAATGGATGCCGATAGTAAAACTCGCCTATTTATCTGGAAAAGCCAGTGGTCGAGTGGGGGTGGAGCGAGAGATTTTGTGAATGCATTTTTAGAGCAAAGGAAGTCGCTGGTTCCCGAAGCAGTGGTTTCTAGAAGATCAAATGGGGCGAGTATAGTTTTTCCAAAGGGAAGCATCGAGATTATTCAAGATGGTAGAAATGTGGAAATAGAGATTCGGAAGAGGCAGGATTAAGATTTATAGGGTTAAGAGTTATATTGTACTTTTACTAGCTATC
The DNA here is from genome assembly GCA_938003565.1 of uncultured bacterium. Taxonomy (GTDB): domain Bacteria; phylum Bdellovibrionota_C; class UBA2361; order SZUA-149; family CALKYB01; genus CALKYB01. The sequence continues at coordinate 290 of CALKYB010000286.1, read as the reverse complement.
GCTGGCCTCTTTACTAGGCCAAAATGATTCGTCTCAACCCTGAAGTTTTTAATCTGTTATCCCTAGATTTGTGAAAATTTATTGGTTTTTGTAGATTGTCGGGGATTGATAATTTTGTATAGGAGCAATAATGAAAGTTTTAGAATCTGGTCTTGAGATTGATGATTCATTGGTTGGAGATGGTGTAGAGGCTGTCTCTGGTAAAAGTGTTTCAGTTCATTACACCGGTTGGCTCGACGTCAATGGTGAGAAGGGAGAGAAGTTTGATAGCTCTGTAGATCGGGGTCAAC
>CALKYB010000285.1 GCA_938003565.1 uncultured bacterium | reverse complement strand
TGCCTGGGATTCTATATGAGGTGGTGAGCCAACATGCCAACTTCCCGTACCACAAGAGTCTATCAAATACTCTGAGCTTAATCCTCTCTCGTCCACCATATGACGAAAAATACCTTCAGCCAAAGGCGAGCGACAAATATTCCCCAAACAAACGAACAATACTGAAGTCTTAGACATTAAATAACTCTCCTTCTTAACTGCGAATCTGGCCTTCACCTTCAACTAAAAACTTATAAGTTGTAAGCTCATTGATACCCATTGGCCCTCTGGCATGAAGCTTATCAGTGCTAATGCCAATTTCAGCCCCCATACCAAACTCACCGCCATCAGCGAATCTAGTTGAAGCATTCGTGCAAACAGTAGCCGCATCTACTTCAGTTCTAAATTTCTTCGCAGCCTCCTCAGAAGAAGTAACTATCGCTTCGGTATGCATTGAACCGTGCTTGTTAATATGAGCGATTGCCGAATCTATATCATCAACTACCTTTACCGCTAAGACTAAATCCAGATACTCTTCATCCCAATCTGTATTTGAAACAGCCTTGGCAGTTGGGACGACTGAGACTACTCTTTCGTCCCCACGAACCTCAACTCCTGGCAACACCTCTGGCAGCTTAGCAACAAGCGACTTCAAGTGATCACTATGAACCAAGAGAGTTTCAATTGAGTTACAAACCCCAGGCCTCTGACACTTAGCATTCTCAATAATAGCTTTCGCCATTTCTAAGTCAGCTTCCTTGTCTACATAAACATGGCAAACTCCCTTATAATGCTTAAGGACAGGAACTCTCGCTTGCTCACTAACAGCTCTTATCAAACCTTCCCCACCCCGCGGAATGACCATATCCACTAAACCTTCCAACTGAACTAGCTCTCGCACCGCATCTCTTTCAATCGTTTTTACAATCTGCACCGCATGCTCTGGCATTCCCTGAGCCATGCCACCATCAATTAAGGCCTTTGTAATCACTTGATTACTCTCGAAGGCCTCTTTACCACCACGTAAAATAATTGCATTTGATGCTTTGAAACATAGTGATGTGGAGTCTGCGGTTACGTTCGGCCGAGACTCATAGATGAAGCCTATCACTCCGATCGGCACACTGACTTTCTGAATCTTTAGCCCGTTTGGTCGTGTAACCTTACTGAGCTCAACTCCAATCGGATCAGGCAAGTCCACAATTTCCCGAATTCCACCCACCATAGAGTCAATACGAGCATCCGTTAGCTCAAGTCGATCCATCATAGAAGTGGCAAGATTAGACGACTCGCCATTCTTTAGATCAATTTGATTTGCTTCTTTAATTGCAGACCTAGAATTCTCTATTGCATCCGCCATAGAGCAAAGAATGGCATTTTTCTGCTGCGAGCCCATCGACATCAACTTCAGACTAGCTTGCCTGGCCTGCTCACCAATTTTTCTTATTTCACTCATTTCTATCTCAAACTCAACTCTTGTCTACTATACTCCCGAGCGACTCGCCCGCAAATAGTCTAGATATCACCTGATCCTCTCGACCATCAGCGATGACCGTAACTATCCCAGCACTACTAGCAAGTTTCGCAGCTTCAAGCTTAGACTTCATTCCACCTGTCGAGAGCGAATCATCCTCATCCTCGACAAAGGAGAAAGTCCTCGCACCTATCTGAGGCAGAAAAGAAACTCGTTTCGGCTCAGATCCACTAAGATCCATAAGACCATTTGTTGTTGTTAGGAGTAAAAGTGAATCAGCTTGAATTGCCGCAGAAAGCATAGCAGCTAAACAATCATTATCACCAAAAGCTAACTCTGCTACCGAAACAGCGTCATTCTCATTAACAACTGGAACCACCCCTTTCTTCAAAAGAGCCTCGATTGTGTTCTTCATATTACTAAGTCGCTTTTCATCCACCAAACCATCTCTGGTAAGTAAGACCTGGGCCACGCTTAATTGATGTGCGGCAAAAAGCTCGTCATAAAAAGACATGAGACGAACCTGACCCACAGATGCACACATCTGCAAATCCGCAAGTTCCGTCGGCCTCTGAGCTAAATTCAAAGCCTCCAACCCAGCACCAATTGCTCCAGAAGTAACTAAAACAACCTCCTTACCCTCCGCGCGCAATTCCGCCAGTTCTGCAACAATAGCAGACAAACGTTGTCGGTCAGGTGCTCCAGCCAGCGAATTAGCTTCCGCTCCTGCTATCACTCGAGTACCCAACTTAACAACAACTCTGCTAGAGTTCTGCAGCGAACCTCTTAGGGTGCCTTCTATTTCAGCATTAGATGTCATGGCAAAATCTATCAACCAGCTACGCCCAGCTCGAAACCCAGTCTAGAGTCCCGGCTTCGTCATTTTCATTAAATCAAGCGCCTCGTCAAGCTCAGCTTCCGGCAAACCGGAGTTCCGCTTAGCAACCGCTCGCAGATGCTCTCCAGTCTTAAATGCTTCCTTAGCTATCTCGGCAGACTTATCGTAGCCGATAATTGGCACCAAGGCTGTGACGGTTGAAATATTGGCTTCAGCCAGTTCATGCAAACGTTCTTTGTTAGCCGTAATTCCATCAATACACCGCGACGCCATATTCTTAGCTGTATTGGAAAGCAACGAAATTGACTCAAGGGTATTATGAGCAATTACCGGCATCGCAACATTAAGCTCAAAAGTACTTCCAACATGTCCAGCTGTAGTTATCGCAGCATCATTGCCAATAACCTGACAGCCTACCATTATCGCAGACTCACAGATAACAGGGTTAATTTTACCCGGCATAATTGAAGAACCTGGTTGCACTGAAGGAAGGGATATTTCCCCTAAACCACATCGAGGCCCAGTCCCAAGAAGTCTAATATCATTTGCAATTTTTATAATACTAGTTGCGATAGTTTTAAGCTGGCCACTCATCTCCACCAGAGCATCTTTAGCAGACTGAGCTTCAAAGTGATTTTCAGCTTCAACAAAAGGTAGGGAACTTCGGGAAGCAATCTCTTTAATCACCTTATCAGCAAATCCCAAAGGAGTATTAAGCCCCGTTCCCACAGCTGTCCCACCCAAAGGTAACTCATAGATTGTTTCTATCGATCGCTTAACTCGCCTAATACCCTGCTCGATCTGTGCTTGATAACCACCGAACTCCTGTCCCAAAGTAACTGGGGTTGCATCTTGAAGATGCGTACGTCCGGTTTTCACTAGGGTAGCATACTCAGATGCTTTCTTACCTAAAGAGTCACTAAGAATTTTAAGTGAAGGCAATAGCTCATCATTTAAAAGACGGGCAGTCGCAATATGAATCTCGGTTGGAATTGTATCATTGGAAGACTGACTAGCATTGACGTGATCATTAGGGTGAACTCGGAGGTCCCCTTTGAGTAGCTCACTAGCACGATTTGCAATCACTTCGTTCACATTCATGTTACTCGAAGTGCCCGAACCGGTCTGAAAAATATCAACAACAAAATGAGAGTCCAGCTTTCCCGACTCCACTTCCTCAGCAGCTGCAACAATGGCGTCTTTCATAGCCTCGTCTAAGACACCCAACTCACTATTGACAATCGCGGCTGAGCGTTTAACCAAACCCATTGCAGCAATCATTGGTCGGGTGAAACGTAGTTGGCTTATAGGAAAATTTTCCACGGCTCGTTGAGTCTGCGCAGCATAATACGCTTCAGCAGGAACCTGCATCTCACCCATAGAATCTTTCTCAACTCTAAATTCACTTTTTGAAGACATTTCAAACCTTTCTAATAATTCAATAAAATTTTAAATCAATGAGGGGCAGCTGCAATCTTGCGGCTCCTAAGGCTTCAAGAACCGCCCCTCGAAATAGCTGCCGGTTTCTTACCACTCTTCACGGTTAATTAAAACACACCCAGAGCCTGAAACACTTGCGAATTCCCAGCGACAACCTAGGGGAGAAGATAAATTAGTTTAACCCTGGTGTAGCGGCGACAGGTATTAGTTGATGAACCGAGTAAAACACAGAGAAATAAAAGCTACCGCAGGCCACAGCCTCGCAGAGCTCATTTGCATACTTGCTCTAACTAGCTCAGTTACATTCCTTTCACTATCAGGTTTGAACTGGGGCGTAGCCGGACAGAATACGGGCAAGGCTGCCTTGCTCATAGAGCAAGAAATACTAGCGAACCATCAACTTGCTATTCTGAATCAGCAAACAATTGCTCTTCAATTAGCGGGAGATTCTTTATTGTGGACTACAAATGGAGGTTCGACAAACTTACGAAAGCTAAGAGAATCAATACCTCTGCCAAGAGGAGTGAAAATAGTCGACGTCAATTTTGGAATCTTTAGAGACACTATAAATTTTTACCCAACGGGCACCGTCAGCCCCGGCAGACTAAGTATTAGTGATAAGAAGGGCAATTACTGCACACTAATAGTTTCCCTTCGGGGCCTTATAACTTCAAGCTGCCACTTCAATGGAGATAGCAATTAAAATGAACATCTTGGAACTCATCATAGCCAGTTTTATTTTCATCTCAGCAACTGCGGCCACCTCTAGCTCCCTCTACCACATTGCAAAGGCAACTAAAACACTACAAAATAAAAACCAAAAGATCTCCACGCTAAGATCAATTCGAGCTCATGTTCTATCAAATAAGCTTAGTGACAAAGAAATTAAAGCAATCATAAACCTCAATCTAAATTCAAACAAACTAGAGCAGCTAAATTGCACAAAAAGACTAAGGGACAATGAAAAAATCTCCTCTCTTCAAACATGCGAAGCTCAGCTACTAAACAGCACAAGAGAGTTTAAAATATGGAAGCCAAGATAAAAAAAACCAAAGAAGCCGGTCGAACATTCCTAGAGTTCCTAGTCACCATATCAATCAGCGGCACCCTATTGGCAATGTTTCTCCCAACAATAGTTTCTCAAGGATCTAACCTGAACCAGAGGCTGAGCACTAAAAAACTAGAACTTAAGGAGGCTAAGTTTCAATCTATTCTAAGAAACATCGTAGAGAACGATGAGCAAATTTTTTCGCTAAATCAAGTCTCTATAGAAAATGAAAAGTTAACTGTAATACTACCCACAATCTCAATACGAAAAAAGATTACAACCAAAAGAGGAAACTATTTACGGGCCTGTGGGGAATCTTCACTAAGTAAAGCAGCAAAAGGTTGGGCCGCTCTTTCAGTGGACGGGGTTAGTTTTTTCAAATTCCACTCAGAAAACTATCAAACTCAAGGATACTGTATCTCTGGCACAATTGAGGCAGTAAAGACTCCCGGCTACTCAGCAGACAATCTCGAACAAGATGGAGTGATAATTGGTATCAAGGACATAGTCGAAATTGGCTTAGATACTAACCGGAGTGTTTACCAAAAATCGCTACTAACCAAGTCAAAACAAAAACTCTTCGAGGAATTTGAAATACTAAAATTCGAAGCATCAGCGAGCAGAGCAATTAAAGTAACCGCTAAGCTTCCAAACGGTGGGCTAAAAATATTCTATCTTGCAAATCGGCCTAAATCAGCATCTCACCTGGAGCTACTCCTATGAGAACAAAAGAAAACCAATCAGGGGCACTACTAATATCTGTACTAGCTATTACTTTACTATTAAACTTATTAACCACTCTACTCTTCCATAGTTTTTACTCACTCAAAGAACTAACCCAAGCAAACCTAGAGCAATTCAATAGATTAAGCGAAGCAGCCACTCGACGCTCCGGTGAGGTCAACCTGCTTGAGATACCCGGTGTGCAACAAAGAGATCAAACCGATGGGGAAAATCACACAGAGTTGACTTACATCAATAAAAGAGTTCACTTCCCTAGCCCCAACTGGGATGAGCTAGAAAAGTTAGAGTCCTCCGAATGCTTAGAATCTGAGGCCTGGGCTACTAAAAAGTATAGTTCGAAACAAACATGCAAAAACCCTAGTTTCGTTTGGTCATACACTAAGGGAAATCTCAGAAGTAACGATGTTGTAGAGTTCAGTCAGGATACTTACTTCACGCAAGGATACTTACGACTCAAAAACTTAATTCTAACTAGCTCAGCCGAGCGAATTTCAATTTTCGCAATCTCTGACATAGAAATAGGCAACCTTGAAATCAATGCTCCAGAAGTGAAGGAAATTTTAATTTATTCAGCAAAAGGCACCATCAATATCGCCTCGGCGACCAACAAGTGGGAAATATGCAATCCTGAGTTGGGGGAAGGCACAGAATCAAAACGAGTCTTCCTATTCGCGCCACTAGAAAAAAAATTTGGCTACAGGTTTGAATCGACCCCGGGCTGGGCAGGATGCTCCCCACCACTCTCTGGCAAACTATGGCCGACAAGGATACTTATTGCGAGTGACGGTTTATAACCAACGTCTCACGGCACTCCGATAGTTTTCAAACTCTACACCGTGGGTTTCTTCCATCATTCTCTCTTCGGGAAGAACAAAACACTGACGAATCCAAATAAAAAACGCCAGGGGAACCAACAATGTAGCAACATTGTTAAACTCTAAGGCTACACCAAATATCACCATCAACATTCCCAAATAAATAGGATTTCGAGAATATCTGTAAGCACCAGAAACTATCAAACTACTAGACTCTTTAAACGGAGTAATTTCAGTATCGGCGGCAAAAAATAGCTTTCTACAATGAATCACTAAAGCAATTCCAAGAATCGCCACAAGGGCACCTAAATAGACGAAGTAAATACTAGAAAAAATTTCTCGAAAAAAAAGTAAATCAACTACCTTCATACAAACAATTGCGAGAAACAAAACATGGGGCGGATAAAGGCGTCGCTTCCTTCCAACCTCTTCCTCAGTTTCAGGGAAGGACTTACCTGACTCCATTTCACCAACTCCACTAGATTAAATTTCTAAAAAATAGACCGGATACGCTTTAAAATTTCTGCCAATCTACGCCAATGAAGCTCGAGGAGAGTGGTTCACTTTAGTGCGTCCAAGCCTATAGGACTTTGCCCAATAAAGCATAGCCGAAACCTGAGCGCGGACCAAAGTGGTCTATTGCTATTAAGTATCCTAATGTTCTAGTTTACTGCCCATGACTAAAACAACGAATAAAAAAACGACTATAATCGTGCTCTTAGGTGGGCAATCATCAGAGCATGAAATCTCCCTACTGTCTGCAAGGAATATAATTCGGGCGATGAGTCCTGAGAAATACAAGGTTATTCCAATCGGCATTGATCGAACTGGAAAGTGGTGGCTGCAATCCACTGAAAATCTTTTAGAAAATGAATCCAATCCAAAGAAAGTCAAACTCGTTGAAAGTAAATCTCAAATCTCTCTCAAACCTGGTGAGGGTCCAAATTGTTTTTTTGTAAATGACAAAAGTATTGGACAAGTTGACTGTGTATTTCCAGTCTTACATGGGCCAAAGGGAGAAGACGGTAGCATACAAGGCCTCTTAAAATTACTAGGACTGCGATTTGTCGGATGTGATGTTCTAGCCTCAGCTGCTTGCATGGATAAAGACATCACAAAAAGACTATTAAGCTTAGCGGAAATACCTAACAGCAAATACCTAGTTACTGAAAAGGATGGGGAGGACCTACATTTTAATGTCGCGCAAAAAAGCCTCGGCACTCCAATGTTCATCAAACCAGCGAATCAGGGCTCTTCAGTAGGAGTTTATAAAGTTAATAGTGAAGAGGAATTCGAAACAGGCTTAAAGCAAGCTTTTAAATTTGACACTAAGTTGCTGGTTGAGGAAGCTGTCTCTGGCAGAGAAATCGAATGCTCGGTCTTAGGAAATTCGAGACCAGTCGCTTCACTACCTGGAGAAATTATTCTAAGCGATGTATTTTATTCATTTGAAACAAAATACATTAGTGACAGCGGCGCCCAACTACAAATCCCTGCTAAACTCAGTGAGGCAGAAGTTGCAGAAGTCCAAAGTTTAGCTATTAAGGCCTACACCACTCTTGGCTGCTCTGGACTCGCTCGTGTAGATTTTTTTCTAAATGAATCTGGCAAATTCATAGTAAACGAAATTAACACTATGCCTGGCTTCACTAGAATTAGCATGTATCCATCCATGTGGGCCGAGAGTGGCATTGACTACCCCGAACTGATTGATAACCTAGTAGATCTTGCTATGGCGCGTTGGGAGTCAATCACTGCCCTAAAATCATCAGTGCAATAGTTAACATCATGAATATTTTCTTCGACCTAGACGGAACCCTCACTGATTCAAAACCTGGAATTGTTGATACAGTGAAGTATATGCTTGAGGTTTTCAACAAACCGATCCCCAACAGTGACCTCGGCTGGGTAGTAGGGCCCCCATTTGAGGATAGCGTTGCAAAACTCATTGGATCAGAAAGCGAATCTGAAATTCGAGAAGCCATTTCTACATATCGTGAAAAGTATCTAGAAACTGGAATCTACCAGAACAGCCTATTCCCTCAAATTGAGGAAACTCTGGAGAGTTTACAAAAAAACCACACACTTTTTATCGCCACAACTAAACCAACTCCACAGGCTGAAATCGTCCTAAAACACTTCGGTATTAGAAGCCTCTTTAAATCCGTGTATGGCAGCAACATGGATGGCTCTATGTCAGACAAAAAACTTCTCTTAGCCCATGCACTTAGACAAGAAAACATAGCCCCCAAAGAGGCTATCATGATAGGAGATCGAATTTTCGATATTGATGGAGCTAAGGCCAATGGCCTAAAAGCAGTTGCCGTATCCTGGGGCTACGGGAATGCATCCGAACATAAAGATGCTGACAAAGTAGTCGAAAATCCAAAAAACATACCGGAGATATTATGACCTGAGCATCTTTAAAAATGTATGGTTAAAAATTTATTACCCGCTACCTGAGAGGAGTTGGCAAGACAAAATCATACTTTTCTTTTCCGTTCTCAATCTTCTTCCTAACCCTTAAGACCTCAGACACACTACTACCAGCAACAGGCGTATTAATAGACAAGATTCCATAACGGTCTGCTTGAAAGTCTAGAGCTGGGTTTAGAGTTAAGTCAATCTCGGACACTCCAAAACCTGGGACCGCAAATGAGCCCTCTCCTGTCTCTCCCAAAAAAGAAAAAATATCAATCCCAACCAAACTTGGAAAACTAATAGTAGAAGCAATCCGAAGCTGATTCTCCATTTGTAAGAAAGTGTTACCAGTTCCAACTTGAGCTTGACGACCAGCTGGAGCCAATCGAGTCATATAGGCTGTTTGAATATTAACAGAATCACAGTCGAAAATATAAACCAAACTCTGTGCAACAACTGAACCAGCAGTTGAAGACTCAACCTGAACCGTTCCAATCTCTCCCTGCGACAATGCCGCACTGGCGTTGTAGTTTCTTTGAGCCTTAGGCCCAATTGAATCACTAATAACCTGCAGAGGATTCCCCTCTGGCCCTCGTAAAGTTACTGTAACCGCTGTCGTAGTAGACGAAACATTAGCAATCTCCAGCCAGTTTAGGACCTCACCACAAACAAGGTCTTCATTTGTTATCATCCCAAAAACATCTTCCGAAGCCCCACTTCTACAAGGTAAG
>CALKYB010000284.1 GCA_938003565.1 uncultured bacterium | reverse complement strand
GTTAAACAATCCGGAGTTGCACGATCTCGAATTGCCCTTTTCCATTCTTTAAGAAAATAGCTTTTAGGAATTCCACAACTCAGGTGGTCCCAAGGCATTGCTTTTTCTGGATCCTTCTCATGAAGATAAAGGTGAGGGTTAATATTGCATTCCTCAAAGGCCTGCATCCACAATTCCGGATCGAGATTTTCACTCCAAGCATCCAATCGACCACCCAGAGACCAGGCTTTTTCTACCACCTTAGACAACTCTCTATCGCCTCGACAAAAAATACCCTCAAGGAAACTGGAGAACGAATTGTGATAGCGATAGTTAATTTTATGCTCTCTTAGTCCCTTTGCAATCAGCCTCTGCTTACGAATTGTTTCATCTGCTGAAATCTGATGGGCCCACTGGAAAGGAGTATGGGGTTTTGGGACGTGAGTGGAAACACTGACAGTAATATCTTTATTGGCAGCATCCGGGAGTGCTTTTATGCGAGAAGCGATGTCAACTATACCTTGCAAATCCTCATCCGTCTCTGTGGGTAGACCTAACATGAAATAGAGTTTAATCCCGCTCCACCCCATCTTAAAGACATTCTGACATGTTTCGAGTATCTGCTCATCGCTAACTCCTTTGTTGATGACATCTCGAATTCGTTGGGTGCCACCTTCCGGGGCAATTGTAAAACCAGTTCTGCGCACTCGCTGAACTTGTTCCAACACTTCGGGAGTCAAGGAGTCTACTCGGGTAGAAGGAAAAGAAACCGCCAATTTGTCATCCTTGGCATAACTGTCCATGAGAGTTTTTAACAAAGGCACAACAGAACAATAGTCAGCAGTACTTAGGCTAAGCAAACTCAGCTCTTCATAACCAGACTGTGGCAAAGCCTCTCCGATAATCTCAACGATTTCCTCTGGGGAACGCTCCCGTTGTGGTCTATAAAGATAGCCAGCTTGACAGAATCTACAACCGCGAACACAACCACGCATAACTTCAACGCTAAGCCTGTTATGAACTGTTTCAATGTTGGGAACGATTGGTTTTTTCAAATAGGGAGCACCCTCCATACTCGGAAGAAGCCGTCGAACCACCTGGGTAGGAGCACCAGGAAGGCTCTTGTATCCAATAAACTCGCCATTTTCATTCTCGTCTCTGACATACAAAGAAGGAATATAAACACCTTGAACTTTAGCAAATCGCTTTAGAAGAACTTCTCGACTAGGTTGCTCAGCTAAACCTAAACCCTCAATTTCCTCATTCCAAGCTAGCTTAATATTTAAGATTTCCTCAATTGCCTCCTCTGCATCACCTAAGAGGAACACATCAAAGAAATCTGATATGGGCTCCGGATGATACGTGTAGGGCCCCCCCCCAATTACGATGGGGTGAGAGTTATCACGCTTGGCTGAACGAAATGGTATTCCGGCTAAGTCCAACATGGTCAAAATATTGGTTGCACAAAGTTCGTATTGTAAGCTGAAACCAAGAAAATCAAATTTGCCAAGTGGTGTGTTCGACTCTAGCGAAGCCAAAGGCTTTGATTCATCTCTAAGCAAAGCCTCCATATCAGGCATTGGCATAAAGACACGCTCGGCCCAGAATGAATCATTAGAATTTATTATTTCATAAAGGAGCTGAATCCCGACATGACTCATCCCAACCTCATAAAGGTCTGGGAATGCCAAAGCGAAACGTACCTTGACTTGGGAGGGATCTTTTTGAACAGAATTATGCTCTCCGCCAAGATACTGCCCCGGCTTTTGAACTCGCAATAACTGAGACTTGGTTAATTCCGAATTTTCTTGCATAACAGAGCCAAAGGGTTGTTTATCTTAAATACAATCTAAAATTTAGAGCGCTGATCTTACTATCGATAGAATTAATCTGCAATAAGTCACTGTTTAAGTGTCTTATTTGATATTTCTTTGAATTTCACTGGTTAGCATCAAATCTATCAATAGAATACCTTCACTCTAAGAAGCTCAAGCTTAAGACATAGCAACTTCAAAAGTCCTAAGATAATTAATTTACCCTATAAAACTATGCGGATTTATGGGTCTATTTGAAATCAACGTTGCGATGCTGTAGATATAGATTTCTTTGGAAGTATACTTCGGGAATTAGACGGATTATTCGTAGGCGCAGAATTTAGACTAGCAGTATCGAGTCAATCAATCAGGGGATACCCCTAGTTTATTTAGCCTAAGACGATGTAGAGATAGAGTTTTCAAAATACGAATCTTGTTTCAATATGGAATCTAGTCATACATTACGGGAGAAAGTCGCCGACGCTCTGCGAGAAGATATAGTTCGTGGAGACCTCCCTTCTGGCACCAGACTTCAAGAAATTGAAATCTCAATAAAATACAAAACCAGCAGAACCCCGGTCCGGGAAGCTTTTAGGCTATTGGAGTCTGAAGGTTTTCTTTTAATAAAGCCTCGACGTGGAGCAATCGTCGCTCCAATCACGGAAAAAGACGTTCGTGAATTTTACGAGATGAAAGCAATCCTTGAAGGCTACGCCGCCAGGTGTGCTACGCCGAAGTTAACTAATTCCGATATCGAGCGGATGGCCGAGCTTAATCGCGTTCTCAAGGACTGTTACGAAAAGTCCGACGTAGCAGGCATGGTTCCGGCTCATAATGAGTTCCATCAGATCTTCGTTCAAGCTTCAGGCAATGAGCAGCTTTCTAACCTAATTGAGGGCCTAGTTCGAAGATTCCAGAGATATCGCATCGCATTGAGTCATACCAACGCAATTGCCCAAAGTATTGAATCTCACGAACTTATACTCGAAGCTTTTCGAGCCCGCGATGCCGAAAAAGCCGCCTACTTGGTTTCGCAGAACTCTGAACAGGGTTCTGCCGCGCTTATGAGTAAGCTTAAATTTGCAGCCTAATTTTCTTTACCCTTCATAGTTCCGACTAGTATCTTTTGCCAGATTATGGTTCAATACGGTCCTTCCGTGGATATGGCAGGTCTTTGAGTGTCCAAGTAGCATTCCGAATACGAACCTGTTGATATCTCGGCCGGTTTATTAAAAAAATATTAATATTTAGAAGTCTTTAGCCATTTATCCTTGTGAGTAATCTAAAGTAGAAAAAGATTCTACCATTAAGAGATTGCTTTTTGAGGTGCAGAGTGGGATTGAGATTTCGCCACAGTTTAGATTATAGTTCTTGAGAATTTAACACTCACTTTGATTATCTTAGATTTTTTATGCGAATAACCCGGCTAGAAATTTTTGGATTTAAGTCCTTCGTCGATAGATTTGTTCTTAATTTCGATAGTGAGTTAATCGGGGTTGTAGGGCCCAATGGCTGCGGAAAGTCCAATGTAGTTGACTCACTCAGATGGGTATTGGGTGAGACCCACGCTAAGCAACTTAGAGGTAATGTCCTTGAAGATCTCATTTTCAATGGATCAGAATCACGACGCCCCTTAGGGATGGCAGAAGTCTCAATTACGATCCGCCCAGGTGAGAATTGGCTTGAAGGCTCAATTGGAGAAAATACCTCCAATGATAAATCTGAAATAAACTTTGAGCAAACCAATGAGAATTCCTCTCGGCCGCAACTGAGTGTAATCGAGGGTGGAAAGGGTGGAGATTCTAATTCCGACTCTGAGACGAGCGATCAAAACTGTGACAATAGTCCACCTGAAAAAGAAAACCTGTTTCCGGATAGTGTATTGTCAATACCGGGCTTATTCTCCACTTCCGAAATTCAACTAACTCGTCGCCTTTACCGCTCCGGTGAAAGTGAGTACTTCATAAACAAAACCCCATGTCGTCTCAAAGATATGGTTGAGCTTTATAGAGTCATCGGATTGGGAGCAAGAGGTCTTTGTATCGTCCAGCAAGGTCAGATCGGGGAGATTGTCCGTAAAAAGCCAATTGAGCGTCGTGAATTACTCGAGGAAGCGGCTGGCATCTCTGGTATACGGGCTCGGCTTGAAGCTGCCACAAGAAAACTAGACAAGACTTCTGACAATCTTGCTCGACTGAATGATATAATTTCCGAAGTAGAAAAACAGGTTCGCTCTCTAGATCGCCAAGCCAAACGAGCCCAAAAGCGAAAGGTTCTTAGGGAGCAACTCAAAGATTTGGAATTAAGGCAGTTTGTGGCCAAGACTGCAAACATAACAATACGCAAGACTCAAATCCAAGAACAGATCGCAGAGCTAAATTCTAAACTGGGTGAGGAGAAAACTAATCTTTCAGTTGCCGAAGCTGAAGAAGAGAGAGTCAAAACAGGCCTACAGCAAATTGAGATTTCCTTAGTTGATAAGAGGAGAGAACGGGATTCGCTCCTCTCTGAATTAAACAAGGCCAGAAAAGCAGAAAGTGATATTCGAGTTACTATAGCAAAACTTGAAGCCCGAATTAACTCTATTGAAACTACCATTAAGGGCAACTTTGATCGGCAAGTAAATATCGTTGAAGAATCCAAGAATCGAGCCCTGAAGGTTTCAGATCTAGAATCCGAGTTAGTAGATGTTCAAGAGAAGGTCAGAATCGCTCAAACCTCTGTCTCCAGGGACAATGAGGCAGATCTAAATGGTGTAAGCTCAAGCGCTGATGAGTTAGGAGACATTGGCATCGAAATATCAACTCTCAAGGATGCTCTCGCCCAGTCAAAGCAACTCAAAAAAACAAAACAAGAGCAGCAAGAGTCCCTACGATCCAACCTATCAAAGACTCGAAGTCGTTTAGAAGCTAGTTTGGCTGAGCGTAAAAGTATTGAATCTCATCTTTCGGGAATGGCCGGAGTTCTAGATTTTGAGTCTGGGAAAGATGTTGCTTCAGGTCGAGTTTTGCTTGACGGAATTGTTGTGCCAGAGAAGTTGGAAAAAGCCGTAGCTGCCGTTTTGGGAAAAGCTGCAAGTTTAAGAGTAATCTCTAGCGATATTCTTGCTAACAAGGATTCTCTTAACCAACTTCTAGGGACTGGCTCAGGTTTTCTTGGATCTATAGTTCCAGCCGAGCAGGCGAGCCTTGAAAATCAGTCAGACAACTGTCTTTTCAATCAAATAAAAGTTTTGTATGGCTTCGAGGATATTGCAAAAACCTTTTTAGGCAATGCTTATCTTGTTGAATCGCTGGAAAATGGTGTTTCTGTTCTGAGAGAAATTGCCAACCCCGTTGCAGTTGCAGTAACTCCGCAAGGGGAAATGGTTCATAGCTGGGGTGTTAGTGAATCCAAAAGCAACGGCCAACATTTAGGCATGAGGCGGAGACTAGAAGAGCTTGAAGCTCTAATCGCCGAGACCCAGCAAACTCTTGAGAAGGAAGAAAAACCTTTTGAAAACATCAAACTAGAAATAGTCGAACATGAGTCAAAGCAAAATGACCTAGAGCAAAGTCTATCAAAACTTTACCAGAGACAGAGTCTTTTGGTCTCAGAATCTGAAAAGTTGCGAGCAGAGGCTGTGGCCGCTGAACGAGCCAAGCAAGAAGAAGTTCAGAAATATGTTTCAGAAGAGGCAAGACTTATTTCTGAAATCAGCTTTTCTAAAAATGCGATTTCTAAACTTGAGAACGAAGCTCAGAGACTTAAGGTCGCAAACAACGAGCTGAGCAATGACAAACTCGGTGTTGAGAAGGAAAAATCAGAGGTTGGAGAACAACTTACCCTGAAATTTGAAGAT
>CALKYB010000283.1 GCA_938003565.1 uncultured bacterium | reverse complement strand
AAATTTTTTGTTACCCTGTGGGTTACTACAATGCCCTATCTCAAGAGAAGCTTGCCGAGTCTGAAATTTCCGCTGCTATGGCCGTACATTTCAACAATAAACTTAGCGAATCTCCTCCCATTATAGGGCGAATAGGCATTCACGAGGACATCAGCTATTCCAAAGAATTATTTGACTATCGGATTGCTTGGCAAAGTAAAACCTAAAACATTACTCTAACTTAATCGTCATCTTTTCGACTATTTTTTTACTAAGCCGCTCTAAAATCTCAAAAGCCTTTTCAAACTTAATCTCTCCGAACAAAGGATCAGGCATCTCTCTCAGACCTAATTGATCTGAATACTCCATTAACATCCTCAGGCTATGACTAGAAATTTCGGGGCTGATATCTTTAACAAACCAAAAATTTTCTTCTTTCATCGTTATTATTACATCAGCTCGATCGCAAATCTCCCGCACCAACTGCGTTGAGCGATGATCTGACAAATCAATATTCCTAGCTGCTGCCATCTTTGCAACTCTGCGCTCAACTGGACGAGTGTTTAATCCAGCATGACTTCCAGCTGATGAGAATTCAAAAGGTGTCTTTGTGCTCAAACCCCTCAATTCAACCGCTGCCATCGATGCCACTAAAGGGGCCAAACTGGTGTCAGTATGGTCAACAAAAAGAATGTTCTTGACTAAATTAGTTGCCATATTAATTAAGTTGCATAGATTCTTAGAGAAAGTTCATCCTAAAATAAGCTGTGCGCCCCTGGCAAGGAAACTTCAGAGTGATACGAGAATGGCACTAGTAAGGCACTAAAAATGAAAATAGCTTCAAAAGACGATTTCGCACCCAACGCTAAAGAGCTTGAGGCCCTTCTTGAGCAGCACAAAACAACCTTTAGTGATGAAATCATTCGAGAGCATGCGACCGAGGATGCTAAGAAAGAAATCCCCTCGATGGATGCCACTGCTCCTTCCGCTTACGAGCAAAAACTCACCCACACAACCAGCACTCTTTCAAGTCAGCTAGTAGCCAAATTCAGATCATCACTAGATATTGTCGACGCCAAAATTCGTGCCGAAGAAGGGCATATCAAAGCTGAGCACCAGCATGAAGTAGAAAAGATCAACAATCTCTATGACCTCGACCTAGAAGCTTCAGAAAACGCTTTTGGTTTGTCAGATGCACATTCCCAGCTTCAAACCGCAGAGAAAAGATTCAATGAAATGTATTCTCGTTTCGGCCGTGGGCCTGTTTACTATATGCCACACTGGCTATATCTTGTTTTCGCTATAGCAATTTTTCTAGGAGAAGTTCCACTAAATGCTATGGTATTTGAAGTATTTGGTGAAAACCAAGTCATGACCTGGGTAATGGCTCTAATTATCGGACTTTCTATCCCGCTTACCGCCCATTTTATTGGAATAAAATTAAGAGAACATGGCGAGGGATTTAGTTGGCCGAATACGATTAAAGCTTTTCTGACCTTCGCTCTAATCACGGTTGCTCTGTACGGATTGTCTGAAATGAGACAGAGCTACCTAGAGGGAAATAGAGAAACATTTGGCTTGGACCAAAATATTATAGAAGCAAGTTTTAACTTTTTTTGGCTCAATATGGCGGTATTCCTAACAGCCATTGTTGTCGCCTACCTAGCCCATGACTCAGTACCAGGTTTTCAAGATGCTAGTAACGATAAAGTTGTCTCTAGAAAGTCGGTAGAAAAACAAGAGAAGAAGCGCGTCACAAAGCTTGTTAAAGAGGGAAAAAAGAAGGCTCTAGCACTAAGTAAGGCCAATGCTCTTTATCGAGAGAAGATGATTTCTGTTGTTATGCTTAAAGGGATCTACGACCAAATCTTGGCAGACGGACAAGAGTATGAAAATAGATGTAATAGTTTGCTAGGAACACAAGTTTCGATATATCGTCAGGAGAATCTCAGGCAAAGAGAAGGTAATCAAACACCAAAATCTTTCTCTAATCAGCCCTCAATTGAATTGAAACTTGCTCATATGAAGGAAAAACTGGAGAATGACAGCTAAGACCCCATCTTTTCTTATCGTGTTTTTGACCCTACTTGTGTTTTTCTCTACCTCCCATGCCATAGAAGGCTGTTCGGAATCAGGGGAGCATGCATCCGTTACCTACCTTCTTATAGACAGAAGCGACAAGCTTGAAAATACAGACAACCTTGATAAGTCCCTTGGAGTCGTCAAAGATATGATCCCCGAGGGTGAGCGGCTCATTGTCGGCGTCAGCACTGGTAAAGCAAGTGACACTCGAGTCCTAATGGACTTTGTTAAGCCAAAAAATAGCATCTGGACTTCAAAACTTAAAACGCGAGCGACTGAACAACGCTTTAGCTCTTGTTTGATGAAAGTCAAAACAAAAGTAACCAATCAGAACGAAGAGCATAAGCATTCAGCTCTACTTGAAACTCTTAACGTTGTTTCAAAGGCGCTTAAGGCAGACAGCTCGCCAAAGAAACGTGTAATTATTTACTCCGACATGATTCAAAATAGCCCTGCGATTTCTTTTTACGGCAAAGCCACGGTGGAAGCTTCTGCAATGTTAGCAAAAATTGAAAAAGAATTCCTGCTATCAGATTTTAAGGGTATGGAAATTCATGTTTCTGGAGTAGGAACGGGCACTAGCGATAAAAAAGCTAGATCGATTGAGAATTTTTGGAATAAGTTCTTTGAAAAATCAGGGGCTAATCTCAAATTTTATGGGCCAGTTCTTTTCTCATCCTAAAAGGCCAAGCTCAACTAAAACCACCCGAACTATAGCGGTCCTCAAAACGGGAGGATACTCTACACTATCTCGTAAACGGATTAATACCTTGCTTGGGACTATGACCCTTATTGCTATCTAGATAGTTCTCAAACTGCTTTGCAGTGAGTATTTGCTTCAACTCTGACTCAAACAAGGCAACTCTTTGTTTATGCGCTTTCTCTAGGTTCGCTTCATTTGGTGCTACCAGCCCCCTACTCTCTTCGAGCCTTAGCAAAGCATTCTCGACAAACTCCGTTTGATCAGTACTTAATTTAAGTTGTTCATCAAGACTATCAACCCTTCTCTTCACGCTTCGAATAATCTCTTCAGCCTGGAGTGAAGCTTTAGTAGATAAAAATTCTTGAGCTTCATCTTCACCAATAATCTCGACGAGAGCGTTATGCTCAAACTGAGTAAAATCTTTATCACCAGCTGCTTTTCTATTAAAGATCTCTTCAAAAAGAGCAGCAACTTCACTTCTCTGTGAATCGCTAATTCCGAGTTTCGATTCCAGCAAGGATAGCTTATGTCTAACTGTGGCCTTCCTGGCCCCCATAAAAGCCCTCGGACTGATGCTACTCAAAGCTGAAAAATGCTTACGTGCAAGTTTATGATCTTCACCTGTGCCTTTGACAACCTCCGGGTCCAATACAACCAATTCTGAGGCATCCCTATCATTAAAATTCTCATGCCCAGCTAATTGTTGGCTAAGAGTTTCTTCTAGCTCAGAAGACGAAGAGTCCCCAAATTGAGTAGTGGAACCTTCACTAACAGCAATCTTATTTGATGACTGCTGCTTATCTACAGAATCATGAAACAACTCAGGGTAGACCACAGCAGCCAATAATAAAATCAGTAGAAGAGAAAATACTACAATTGGCACAGAGGTCTTTATTGACATAGTGGATTACTGTTACAGCTCACTTAATAAAAATATATGGCTTAACTCAACTACCTTACCGGAGTTGCAATACGATAGTTGTTATTCTCACCTAAGCGAACAACGTTTGCAACAATTGAATTGGGACTAAGTGATTGAACTCTAACGACTCCATAGACATTGGGAACATCAAAAGAGCAGGCATCAAATTCGTAAACTCCTTTGCTAGGAACAATAACTGATTGACCAGCTAAAACACTTGTTCCATCAAAACGAGTCATATCT
>CALKYB010000282.1 GCA_938003565.1 uncultured bacterium | reverse complement strand
GTTGATCTTTCCTCCCAGAACCCCGGTCTTCGGGCTAGTAGCCTACTGAGAATTGTTCATCAGGTTCCTAAGCCATTCAGGCAGAGCTGTGGCTCTCAAGCGGGTTCTAAACCAATTGAGCCTCTTTATCTCAAAAAGCTTAATGCTCTGACAATTGCAGAGCGTAAAGCAAGAAAATCCCCTTAGATGCCATTCTAAACTCCACTCTTGGCCCATCTGGACTAGACTGAACCTAATATTTCTCTGGTGCTCACTTGGCTCACTAACCTCCGCTTATCAGTATTTCCGGTCAGCCCACTTAGTCTTAAGCCAGTGAATTTTGGCATGGCTTCTAGTTTTTTCTTGACTTTCTTTTTTGCGAGGAATATCCTCCGGTCATCCGAGGGTAGTTTTACCCTCATCACAGCGAAATGAGTTAGTTTATTTCGTTGTTACCCCATTATCTAATCGTTTCAATTATATCGTTAGCTTGCAGAGTTGCTCCTCTCGACATGTTGATTTGGTGAAAAGTTATCCTTTTGTAGTTTGAGATTCACCTACATTTTCGGCTTGAACATTCTATGTGACTTCGCTTGGTTGTTAGAGAGTTACTTTTTGTGATCGCTGAGCATGGAAGAAAGGTTTTTAATTAAATTGGTTCAAATAACTAAAGCCAGAAACAAAATGTCAAAAATTTTTAGTTTATTAAATTTATCTTAGATTAAAAATGTTCAGAGGAAGGTCAAAGCGCAAGATAAAAACACTGAGGAACTATGAACTTAGCTGAATTAAAAAAAAGTAGCATAACTGAACTCGCGACTCTTGCCTCTGACTTTGAGGTGGAAGGCGCCAGTAGTATGAGAAAACAAGAACTCATATTTGCTATTCTAGAGGCGCAAGCTGACTCCGATGGTCAAGTATATGGATCGGGAGTTTTAGAAACCCTGCCAGATGGCTTTGGTTTTTTGAGAGCCCCTGACTATAACTATCTTCCTGGTCCAGATGATATTTATGTCTCGCCTGCTCAAATCAGAAGATTTAATCTCCGCACTGGAGATACTGTAGAGGGTCAGATTCGACCTCCAAAAGAGGGCGAGAGATACTTTGCCTTGCTTAAGGTTAATGAGATTAATTTTGAAGCTGTTGATGCTCAAAAGAATAAAATTCTTTTTGATAACTTAACGCCTCTTTATCCTGAAAAAATGCTCAAACTTGAGCGAGATCCAGAAAACCTCTCAACTCGGGTGATGGATTTACTTTGTCCGGTTGGTATGGGTCAAAGAGCATTGATAACGGCCCCACCAAGAACTGGTAAAACAATTCTTTTGCAAGAGATAGCAAATTCTATCACAGCCAATAACCCAGAGGTTGTGCTGATTGTTCTTTTAATTGATGAGAGACCAGAAGAAGTCACCGACATGGCTAGAAACGTTAACGGTGAAGTTATTAGCTCTACGTTTGATGAGCAGGCTACCCGACATGTTCAAGTTGCTGAAATGGTAATTGAGAAAGCTAAGCGTTTGGTTGAGCATAAGCGAGACGTTGTAATTCTTCTCGACTCAGTAACTAGACTCGCTCGAGCTTACAACACAGTTGTTCCTCCAAGTGGAAAGATTCTCTCGGGTGGTGTTGACTCCAATGCTTTGCATAAGCCGAAAAGATTCTTTGGTGCTGCTCGTAATATTGAGGAAGGCGGAAGTTTGACCATTATTGGAACTGCTCTAATTGAGACTGGTTCAAGAATGGACGAGGTGATTTTCGAGGAGTTTAAAGGGACTGGAAATATGGAGCTTGTTCTTGATCGCAAACTTGCTGATAGAAGAATGTTCCCTGCAATAGATATTAACAAGTCCGGTACTCGAAAAGAGGAGCTTCTTCTTGGAGAAGAGAATCTTCAGAGAATTTGGTTGTTGAGAAAGGTGCTAACCCCTCTAAATCCTATAGATGCTATGGAATGGCTAAAGGATAAAATGAAAGGCACTAAAAATAATTCCGAATTTATCGAAATGATGAAAGGTTAAAGGTGGGTATCCTTTAACCTTTACCTAACACAATTCTAATCCAGTTTCCTAGTAAGCCCTTGGTTATGCTGCTAGATCTATGGTGTCCGGGATCTGTTTAACCAGACGTCATGTATCTAACTGCAGTTTGAATCCATTACTCTTTTGACGGAGAAATTTGAAATGTACGACTTGTTCCCAGGGTTAAGTAATTCTAGAAATATTTTGTTAAACATAATTTCCCTACTCGCTTTGTTTGTTGTCAATTCTAACCTTGTTGCCGAGGCGAAGGTTAAAATCGATGGTTCATCAACTGTTTATCCCATTACTGAGGCTGTCGCTGAAGAGTTTGGTTTGGCTAACAAAGGAGCAAAGGTAACAGTTGGGGTATCTGGAACAGGCGGTGGATTTAAAAAATTTTGTAGAGGCGAAACAGATATTTCAAATGCATCTCGTCCAATAAAGGGTAAAGAAGCCAAAGTCTGTAAGGAGAATGGCATTGATTTCATAGAGGTTCCAGTCGCCTACGATGCGATATCGGTTGTGATTAACAAATCTAACTCTTTTGCTAAAGATATTACTATTGCTGAGTTGAAAAAGCTTTGGTCTCCTGAAGCGAAGGGAAAAATTAGCAAGTGGAGTGATGTTAGAGCTGGGTGGCCTGACTCTGAGATTGAGCTTTTTGGCCCCGGAGTTGACTCTGGTACTTTTGACTACTTCACCGAGGTCGTGGTTGGAAAGTCCCAAGCAAGTCGCAGTGACTTTACTAGTAGTGAAGATGATAATGTTTTGGTTCAAGGTGTTGCTGGAAATAAGAATGCCCTAGGATTCTTCGGTTTGGCATACTACCAAGAGAATATAGACAAAGTTGCTGCTCTTCCAGTTGATGATTCTAATGATTCAAATGGCAAGGGAGCTGTTAAACCAAGTGCTGAAACTGTAATTGCTGGTCATTACAAACCCTTATCCCGTCCACTCTTTATTTATATCAGCAGTAAGTCCTTAGAGAAGGAGTTGATCAAAAATTTTGCAAATTTTTACCTTGAGCAAGCCGGAGAGTTAGCTGCAGAAGTTGGTTATGTAAGATTGGAGAAGGAGAAGTATGCCAAAGCTAAGGCTCAAGTTGCGGCTGCGACAAAGTCTATTCAGTAGCTAGGTTTTTTCAGTGTCTGACACCAACTGGCTTTATTCTCGGCGAACCGCTAGAAGAGAGATTAAGGAGAGGGCTATAGCAGGCACACTCTTTCTCTCGGCTGCAGTCTCGATTTTTGTTACCATTGCGATAGTGGTGGTTATTGCAATTGAAGGCTTGAATTTTTTTTCTGAAGTTAGGTTGTCGCAGTTTTTTTTAGACACTGAGTGGACTCCTCTTTTTCACGAAAAACACTTTGGTATTTGGCCACTTATTAACGGAACCCTCTTGGTTGCTGCCGTTGCTTTGGTTGTTGCGCTTCCTTTGGGTTTGTTGATTGCTATTTATCTCTCAGAGTTTGCGTCAACTCGTACTCGCTCCTTTGTTAAGCCTATTTTAGAGATCTTTGCTGGAATTCCAACCGTTGTTTACGGGTACTTTGCTCTTCTTTTTTTAACTCCGTACCTGCAGAAAGTATTGCCAGATCTTGGTGCCTTTAATGCTCTGAGCCCAGGTATTATGATGGGTTTTATGATTCTGCCGATGGTTGCATCCTTAAGTGAGGATGCATTGTATGCGGTGCCACGGAGTTTAAAGGACGGAGCTTATGCTTTGGGTAGCAGTAAGTTGCAAATGATTTTCGGAGTCTTAGTTCCCTCTGCCCTTGGTGGTATAGTCGCTTCTTTTATTTTAGCCATGTCGCGAGCAGTGGGGGAGACGATGATTGTTACTATAGCTGCCGGTCAACAGCCTAAGTTAAGTCTTGATCCCACCGAATCCGTTGCTACGATGACCGCGTATATTGTCCAAGTTTCTTTAGGGGACACACCTCACGGCTCTGTTGAGTATTATTCAATTTTTGTAGTCGGAGGTATGTTGTTTTTAATAACTCTATTTTTAAACTTTCTTAGTTTTAAAATTAGAGATAAATTTTCCTTATCCTTTCGCTAGAGGTTTTGATGCTTAGAAATAAAAGCTCAGAGTATTTGTTTCTTGCCGTATGTCTCACGGTATTAACCGGGACGGTCCTTTTTCTCTTAGTGTTGATGGCTGACCTAATTTTAGATGGTGTATCCCGTTTGGATTATCAGTTTCTAACTAGCTTTCCTTCTCGTAGAGCTGCCCGGGCTGGTATCGCACCTGCTCTAGTGGGTAGTGTTTATTTGATGATTCTTGTGGCTTTAATTAGTCTTCCGCTTGGAGTTGGTGCAGCTATTTATTTAGAGGAGTATGCTCCCAAGACATGGTTTTCTCGAATGATTGAACTCAATATAGCCAATTTGGCTGGGGTTCCTTCTGTAGTTTACGGGATATTGGGACTACAAATTTTTGTGCGTTATTTCAAGCTAGATCGAAGTTTA
Organism: uncultured bacterium; assembly: GCA_938003565.1. Classification (GTDB taxonomy): domain Bacteria; phylum Bdellovibrionota_C; class UBA2361; order SZUA-149; family CALKYB01; genus CALKYB01. Next base: position 2,029 of record CALKYB010000282.1, on the reverse strand, counting down.
CTTGCCGGGGCTTTGACAATGTCTTTGCTAATACTTCCAATTATTATTCTTACCTCCAGGGAATCAATTAAACGAGTCCCGGAGTCGATTAGGGATGGGGCTAGAGCACTTGGTGCATCTAAATGGGCTGTGGTTCAGGACCATGTTCTACCTTTAGCTTCTCCAGGGATTTTTACTGGGTGTATACTGGCGTTCTCACGAGCTATCGGGGAAACAGCTCCTTTAGTTATTATGGGAGCATTGACTTATGTAGCGTATCTGCCAGATAGTGTTATGTCTGAGTTTACAGTTTTACCTATTCAGGCTTTTAACTGGATTTCACGTCCCAAGGTCGCTTTTCATGTGAATGCAGCTGCGGCAATTTTAGTGCTTTTGACTATGCTTTTAACAATGAATGCAGTAGCAGTTCTGCTTCGGAATAAATTTGAGACTAAACTGGAGCTATAAATTGTGACTGAAACTTCGGAAGGAATAGTTAAGACTACTGACCTTAAGTTTTACTATGGCAGTAATCAGGCCTTATTTGGAATAGACGCCAATATTACAAAGGGCAAAGTAACCGCTTTAATTGGTCCCTCTGGTTGCGGGAAATCTACTTTTCTTCGAACACTCAACAGGATGAATGACTACATTCCAGGCAGTCGGCTGGAGGGAAAAGTTGAGGTTGATGGGGCTGATATATACAGCTCAAAAGTAGATTTAGCCTTGCTTCGTAAACGTGTCGGAATGGTTTTTCAAAGATCTAATCCTTTTCCTAAATCAATCTTCGAGAATATAGCCTATGGACCGAGAATTCATGGGGAGAAGAATAAAGAAACTTTGAGTGGTATTGTTGAGACGAGTTTGAAGAATGCTGATTTGTGGAAGGAAGTTAAAGATCGTCTAAATGACAGTGCTCTAGAGCTGTCTGGGGGGCAACAGCAGCGCCTCTGTATTGCGAGGGCTCTAGCTGTTGAGCCAGAAGTGCTCCTGATGGATGAGCCAGCCTCTGCATTGGATCCAAGATCTACTGCGAGGATTGAAGATTTGATCTCTGAGCTTCGAGGGAATTATACTATTATAATTGTTACTCACAATATGCAGCAAGCCTCTCGGGTATCTGATTTTACTTGTTTCTTTTTGGAGGGACGTTTAGTTGAGACGGCGAAAACGAAACAAATCTTTACTCGCCCTGAGTGCAAGGAAACAGAGGACTATATCACGGGAAGGTTTGGCTAATGTCTAAGCGATGGTTAAAAGAAACTGATCGACTAAAAGTATCCATTGTTGGTTTAGGAGAGGAGGTCCAAGGTAGGTTGACAGATGCTCTTGACTCGGTTTTTAATTCTGATTTGGAGCTAGCTAAGAAGTTAATTGCGACAGACGATGAAATTGATGACAGAGAAGTAGAGCTGGAAGAAGATTGTTTGAAGATTCTCGCTTTGCATCAGCCTGTAGCCATTGATCTTCGATTCGTAGTAGCTGTTATGAAGATTAACAATGACCTAGAGCGAATCGCAGATCTGGCAAAGAATATCGCAGAGCGAGCTCTTAGTTTAAGCAAGGTTTCATTGCCTGATGAGTTTCCTGAAATTAGAGAAATGTCTGTTATCGCTAAGGGAATGCTGAGCTCAGGACTTAACTCTCTTATTGAGCACGACATTGATGCGGCAAGACAAGTTTTAGTTGAGGACGATCAAGTTGATGAGCGTCATCGGAACATGTATCCCAAAATTGAAGAGAAGATCAAAGGTCGGCCTGAGCTTGCCAATGAGTTTTTGCAGATTCTTTCTCTCTCCAGGTATTTGGAGCGAATAGCTGACTTGACTTCAAATATTGCTGAGGATGTCATTTATTTGATTGAGGGAGAGATCGTCCGGCATCAAAGTTAGGTTAGAGCTTTTCTGCGATGTTGGGAAGGGAAAGATCGCAAGTTTGAAAATCCGGGATAGCCCTACACGGAGTAGGTTTGAAGCTCTCCGTTGAGCATTATTCCCACGGTTTCGAGTCCTTTCTTTTTACCATATCGTCCGGCGAACTCATGGGCGTA
>CALKYB010000281.1 GCA_938003565.1 uncultured bacterium | reverse complement strand
GGAGTAATATCTCCGCCACGATGGTCGCTGCGGCCTGTAGCCACATGAACAGTTCCTAAAATTTTCTCATCTTGAATGTCTTGACCGGAGACTGGAAGAATCTGGGTTCCGAAACCAAGCTCACCGATAAGTCCGGCAGCTGGGTCTGATTGCACTAGCTTAGAAAACTCATCGATTGTGCTTTGCTCACCCTGAATTAATGAAACTTTCTCTATGCTACAACCTGAACATTCCATAAGCCCTATTGAGCCATCTTCAAATTTAAGAGGAAAAGAACCACTTACTCCTTTAGGAACAAAGTAAACCTCACCGGCGGGTAAGTTTGCTACGTTTGGAGCTGTGTGACAAAGACCGTGGCTTTTCTGGGCTTCTTGCCCATCCAACTCTAGTTTGAGGGTATGGGTTTTATTGTCAATTTCAAAGTCAATCTCCACATGGTCAGCTTTAGTGTATCCTTGTCGTATTTTTTCAGCTTGTTTACTGATTTCGTTATAGTCAACTGAAAGGCCCGATTTGATTATAATGTCGTTTAAGCCATGGAGGGTAGCGCCACGAAAATTAAACTTTTTCGAGAAAGCAGTTAGTGGCGCGGTGGCAGAGTCAGATGAAATGCAAAGTATAATATCGTAGTTTGGGTAGATGTTTTCTTCCAAACTAAACTTCTTGCCTGAGAGGGAATAAGCTTCGTCCGGTAGATCCAAGTTGCTACCACCAGTTCTTTTGTATGCAAAAAGCTCTCCTCCTTTTAATCCCATTTTGGCGAGCACTGACTCGTTCAATGGCTTGTAGAAGTAATCAATAGCATTTCTTTGAACCTCATGTTTTTCCTTTTCAAGAAAAGCTAGCTCTTTAACTTCTTTTGGATCCTCTAAATCTATTAGTAGGGCAACTTGTTCTCCAGCTTGAGGTTTGAAAACAGTCTCAAGTAGTCTCTCAAGGGAAAATTCTGGAAAATCTTTGATGTTCACGCTCATTTTTTACTCCAAATAAAGTTTGATTAGATAAATCGTTTAGAAATGCTTAACTATCTAGTTTGAGAATAGGATTCTTCACTGATTTCTGACCATTTTTGCACTTCTTCACTAAAATTTCGATAGGCTTTTTCAACTTTTGCCGAAAGGGGATCCGCTTTAACTAACTCGCTAATCACCGAATCTCTATGTCCCTTTAAGATTTTCAAGACTTCAGTAGGGAATTTTTGAACAATTACTTTATGCTTAGTTCTGAGTCTTGACAATGCAGCGCCATTTTCCGCTTCTGAACGACTAAGAGTCCAATTACTACAGTCAGCTGCAGCGGCTTTAACTATTGCTTGCAGATCTTTAGGTAAGCTACCCCAAGCTTTACTGTTTATAGTTAGCTCTAGATTCGAAGATGGCTCCTGCCAACCAGGATAGTAACAAAACTTAGCTGCACGATGCAATCCGAGTTTCTCGTCATGGTAAGGGCCAATCCACTCAGCAGCATCAACTGCCCCCCTTTCTAAGGATGTGTAGACTTCGCTTCCAGGAAGTAAGACTACATTGGCGCCAGCCTTGGCTAGTACCTTGCCTCCAAGTCCTGGCGCTCTTATTTTTAAGCCTTTGAGGTCCGCCGCGCTCTTAATTTCCTTTTTAAACCAACCACCTGTTTGAACTCCGGTATTACCGAACTGAAAAGGAACTAGATTGAAAGGTTTGTAGATCTCTTCCCAAAGTTGTTGACCACCACCGGAAATCATCCAAGCATTGAACTGTTGAGCGTTCATTCCAAAGGGCATCGAGCCAAAGAATTGTGCAGCTGGAACTTTACCTGCCCAATAGTAAGGAGATCCAACTCCCATTTGGATATTTCCCTGACTTACTGCGTCAAAGGCTCCTAGGGCAGGAATCAGTTCTCCGCCGGCAAAAACTTTTATTCGAAGTCTTCCACCGGATGCCACCCGAACCATTTTTGAAAAGCGCTCAGCCGCTTCTTGGAGAATAGCAGTTTTGGGGGGCCAGGTAGTAGTGAGCTTCAAATTAAATTTTTGAGCTTTGCTTTGAGCATTGACCACTGAGGGGCGAGCCAGAACTGTGCTCAGAGTTGCTGCACCAAGGCTAAACTTCTTCAAAAAATCTCTTCTTTTTACGCTCATTTGCTATCCGATAAAGTTATCTGAGAATTTCTACAGCTATTCTCTATGCATATTCTTAGGCCAATACTATAGCCTTCTTGACCGTGCATTGCTACTCTAGCTTTGGTAATTATTTGCTGGAAATGCTCTGGGACTGAAGTGACAGGGATTGGCTATCGTTTTCTGGGTGTGGAGCTTTTTTGAGATACTGTCTTCGAAATTATTGGTTCAGAATGGTTTGATCGTGAAGCTTATCCAAATTTCTTTTTTTTTTACCTGTCTTGTTCTCCCACTGTCTTCTCTGATTTTTGTTTGGGAAGAAAAACCCTGGGGTAATATTCCTTTTGAGTCAATCGGACCCTCCAAAGATAGCGCTTTATCAGTTCCTGCGCTTTTGCACGAAGCCCTAAGGAAGAAAGAACTTAGAAAGTCTATCATCGAGAGTTTACTGCAGCGCTCTAGTGTTAAAAAAGTGGCTTTTAGAACCAAGCAAAGACTACTCTACTCTTTGTCTGCTATTGATCACGAGCTTGTTAGGTCAGGTGAAGATGGACATGTGTTTTTAAAATCGCAATTTGCTTGGCGGAATTGTGGAGATGAAGCCGCCGTTTTTTTAGGTATCGAGAGCGCCCTTTTTTTGAAGGATTGGGCTGAGGTTTTAGACCTAGACTTTAAGGTCGTAGTCCCGCCGAATAAGGCTAGTTTGTATACTGAGGAGCTCTCTCCCTTTGGGGCGGAGAATGTTGCTTGCTATAAAAAGATTGGAGAGTTGCTGAGGAACACAGTCGCTAGTGTCGCCCCGGAAAAGATTGTTTTTTACCAATCTTTGTTGGAGGAGCTCAAAGAAAAAGGGGTGCCCGTTTTCGCTAAGTTGGACTCTCATTGGACAAGTTTTGCTGGGTATTTTTCACTACTGGATTTGATTGAAAAAGCTCCTGCAATCAGCTCGCTTGGCCCCTCCGAATTAAAGGATATGCACAAGGATGCTGCTTGGGACACCGATCTAGGAACATCTGTTCTTATGTTGGCTACTAAGATTGTAGATATTAAGCCAAAGGATAACTTGTTGGAGCAGCTTGAGAATACAAGATATTCAAAGGTGAAGACTTTGGTAATGCATGATTCGTTTTATGCTCTCATTACACCTCTTCTTGAGAAAGTTTTTGCAGGTGGAAGATTAATTCATTATTCCTACCTATTTGATCTTGAGGAGAGTTTTTCTGCTTATGATAGTTTTCTTTTTAGTATTGTCGAGCGGAATTTTCCTGCCATTTTGCATACTGAGGTCGTTCGGGAGGGGAGATTCTTTCGATTTCTTCGAAAAACTGCCCGTGAGGCATCGAAGAACTGTAGGTACACAGAGACCTTATCCATGGGTGCGAGAAGCGAAGACATACTGCCCTATCAATTAAGTGTTGATAGTGAAGGCTTCTTTGTGAATCGAGTTCCTCTTTCGGGTGTTATCTTGGATAGAGGGGATTTAGAAAAATTCCAATGCCTTAGGTTTGAAGTTGAAGTAAATCAACCCTCTTCGTTGGAGTTTCATTATAAACCTATCGTTGCAAATACTTACTTTCCTGATCCTAAATTTAGAATTAAGCAGCTTGGATTGGCTTTAAAAAGGGGGCGAAATAAAATTGGAATAGTTTTGCCAAGGGTCGAAGAAATAAAACTGGAAGTTGCTGGTAACGCGAGGTTTAAATTTTCCGATATCGAGTTAGGGTTCTGAGTCAAAGTTTGTCTCAACACCACTCTTAGTGCTCTGAATAATCCAGCGAAAATATTCTTTCTCTGCGTGGTCGGCCTTGAAAACCATAATCTCAGGAGTCTGGTAAGGGTGAAGATTTTTAAGTTTCTTCTCAACTACTGGGATGAGTTCCCAATTTGTTTTAGCCAGGAGTAATAGTTCATCGGATTGTTCGGTTTTGCCTTGCCAATGGTAAGAGGATTGGACATTGGGAATCGAAGACACGCAGGCTACCAGCTTATCCTGAAGAAGAACTCCCACTATAGAATCTCTAGTAGTTGAGTCGGGAACAGTAGTGACAATCAAAGCTAGGCAGGAGGGGGTAGTTTTTTCGTTACTGTTCATAAAGCTTATGAAAATTATATTCTTCCGCTTAGAACCTTATCAGTGTTTTAGCCGCTGGAGCGAGAGGAAAAAATTATACCGATCTCCGCTAAACTAAAAGTTCACCGATAAGTATGATTTTCCTGTTTCAGTTCTCCCTAACCATGTAAAAGAATAGTTTAATTTGTAGAAGTACTTAGGCCAATTTGACTGGTCCAGTTGAACCAGCTGGTTTTAGGGGTGCAATTTGTTTTCAACAATAGAATACGGCTGCTCTATCTGCGTCCTATGAGGACGATCTTACGGGGTTCATCAGTATTGAAAAAACTATGATTTTACCAAGGAAAATAGTTTTGGTCCTTTTTTTAGTGGGCTGGTTTTATGCTGTTCCTGCTTTTGGACTTGATGATTCCAAGTTGGCTCAACTTAAACGCTATATTGGGGGTGTTGCGCAAAAAATTGGTTCGAAGAATACCCTTGCGGTTGAGCTACGTGATGTCGTGACTGGAAAAGTTATTTATTCTCGCAATTCAGATAAATCTCTTGTTCCCGCCTCGGTTGCTAAGATTGTCACCTCCGTTTCTGCTTTAGAGGTCCTTGGCGGTAGCTATCAATTTCCAACTGAAATCTTTGTGGATCGAAAGCCTGGTAAGAACAAAGGAAATGTTGGAAACCTCTATGTGAGGGGATATGGCGACCCAACCATGGTTGATGAGAGAATGTGGTTTTTAGTTAAAGAACTTCAGAATTTGGGAGTGAAATCAGTCGATAAAATTGTCTTAGATGACACTTTGTTTTTGGATCCGCCGGGTCCAGGGGGGCATAGGGCCTATGATTCGGGTCTCGGCGGTCTAACTATAAACCATAATGCCTACTCTACGACTATCGCACCTACCTCTTCTGGTCAGAAAGGTTTGGTTTCTCCCACGTTGGGCGCTCCCATCAAAGTCGTGAATAATACTAAGACAGTTCCGGGTAAACGACAAAGGTTAAGCCTCACTCAATCGCCTGCATCGACCTCCTATAAATTGCAAACACTTGGTTTGAGTAACGAAGGTTATGAGAGGATTTCTAGGGATCCTATAACAATTACGGTTAGCGGTACCATCGGTGAGAATGCTTCGGCAAAGACTTACTATCGGAGTGCTCCAAGTCCTACTCTTTTTTACGGTGAGATATTCCTTTCCAAACTAAAAGCATTTGGTATTGAAGTTGAGGGGGATCTTTATCGCGGTGCAACTTCGAATAAGGCCCATTTACTGAAAACTTTTCAATCTAAGCAACTTGCACTGGTCCTTAGAGAGTTGAATCAATATAGTAATAATATTACCGCTGGTCAGATTTTGTACTTGTTAGGCCAGGATGAGAATGGATATTTTAGCCGCGAAAAAGGTTTAGACCGATTAAATAGTCTGCTTAAATCCGTGGGAGCAGAAGGGGCGCTCGGAGCAGCAGAAGGGCAGCTCTTCGATGGTTCCGGATTGGATAGGAGAAATAGGTTGACGGTATCTCTTCTTACCAAGTTACTAGTAAAGGCATACTCAGATTACTCCTCGGGGCCAGAGCTGGTTTCTTCTCTTAGCCGTTATAAACGATCGGGAACCCTTAAGGACCGATTGTTTGGAAAAGGGGATGTGCGCTCTTATATTAAGTCAGGAAATATTTGGGGTAAGACGGGTACGTTGACCGGTGTTAGCTCCCTAGCCGGTATTTTACAGATGAGCAGTGGTAGACGAGCTGCATATGCAATTATAGTGAACGGCGGTTTGTCAAAAGACTCATCTGTAAAGATAGAGAGAAATATAATGGAGATTCTGGTTGGTGCAAAGTAGTCGAGACTTAAAGGTTGTAGGAGGACTATCATCCTCAAAAGTATTGGGCATTTTCATTTGTCTGTTTCTTTCGTGTACCTTTTCCTTTCCATTGGCCTCCTTTGCTCAGTCTCAGCCAATAGCTAAAGCGTTTATACCAGAGCCAGAGCTTGCTCCAAGAGTTGAGTTTTGGAAGTTGATTTTTACCAAGTATGGAAAGGATCATGCAGTTTTTCATGATAGAAATCACCCGCATATAATATACTCTGTGCTAGATTTTAGTGAGCTCGCTAAAGGAAAAACTGATAAGGTTTTTAAGGAGAAAAAGAAAACTGCTCTTAAAAGAGAGACTCAAAGAATTAAAGCTCTTTTAGAAAAGCTTGCAGCTAGGGGACCAGGAAGTAGTGACTCCGAAAAGAGAATCTATCGGCTTTACAAAAATCAGGGAGATGCGACGCGTCTGATTAAAATTGCTTTGCAAAAGAATAATATCCGAAGTCAAACAGGTATCCGAGAGCGTTTTCGTGACGGCATCAGGAGGTCAGGCCGTTATCTTCACGCAATTGAGAAAATTTTTCGTGATGCTAACTTGCCAGTCGAGTTAGCACGTCTGCCGTTGGTTGAGTCATCCTTTGATTATCAAGCTTATAGCTCTGTTGGTGCTGCTGGAATTTGGCAATTTATGCGTTCAACTGGCAGACTCTATATGAGAGTTAATAGCGCGGTTGATGAGAGACGCGACCCAATCGTTGCTACACGAGGGGCGGTACGATATTTAGGTAGTGCTTACAAAAGACTTGGTTCTTGGCCACTCGCTGTGACCTCTTATAATCACGGGGTAGCAGGGGTTTCTCGAGCTGTTAAGGCTAGTGGGACCAAGGATTTGGCGAAGATTATAGCTAGATATAAAAGCCGAACTTTTGGTTTTGCTAGCAGCAATTTTTTCGTTGAGCTGATGGCTGCGATAGAAATTGAGCAGAATCCTCAAAAGTATTTTCCCGGTATTGTAATCGAAAAGCCTTGGCAGTTTGACGAAGTTAAACTTGCAAATTCAACGAGTATCGCGACTCTTAGAAAAGCGATTCCGGTTGGGGAAGCTGAGCTTAAGCAGTACAATCCAGGCTTGCTAAGAAGTGTTTTTCAGGGTCGCCGCTCTATCCCTGCCGGTTATTTGGTTAGATTGCCCAAAGGAACTGGTAGTCAGTTTGCCAGTAAACTAAAAAACACCAAGGTTGTCAGTCTTGAAGAGGGGACTAAGCTAGCTTCCAGTTATAAACCTAGTCGCAGCTCTAGCACTCGTTATCGGGTAAGAAGAGGGGATACTTTCAGTAGTATAGCCCGACGTTTTGGAGTTGGAACGAAGACATTGATGTCTTACAATGGTATTCGTAATGCTAAAAAACTATACGTGGGTCGGACCATAAAGATTCCTTCTGGTGGTAGGTCCAGCTCTAGAAGTCGAGTTCTGAACTACACGGTTAGACGAGGAGATAGTTTGGGATCGATTGCCAAAAAAAATGGTGTGAAATTGAGCTCTCTTAGAAAACTTAACCCCAGAGTTAAGAATACAATCCATCCCGGGCAGAAAATTAGGGTTCGGTAGATGAAGAATGGTTTGTTGGTGATTTGGTTTTAACTATTGAAGTTCTTTGAGATTGTTGGGAGTCCTATCGTGTCAAGCCATCTTCAATCGCCTTGCAAAAATTGAGCCTCGTTTTGCCGGTTAAACAAGATACAATTGTCTGCACAAATGCAAATTAGGGTGAATTTTACTTCGAAAAGAGCTGCTTTGAGCCTATTGTATAGGCTTCGAAAAACAGGAGGCATACGGGGGTTTTAAAAGGGTACGCTAATATTTCTATTGAGGTAAAGTGTAGCTATAGTTTTTTACAGCCTCCCATGCGATAGCTCGAACTCTCGCTCCTTCGCTGTTGCTCAAAGAAGGTGGTGCATATCTATTCAAAGGTGGTGCCTGTTTCCCAAATATTGTTGAGTAGGTAACGCTAGCCGCCATGTAGGCCAACGGGATATAGGGGTGAATATTGTCCACAGTATACTGGTCCTCGATTTGCCTCTCAGTCATTGTGTTGGATAGAAGCCTATAAAGATCTCTGTAAGCCAAACCGTTTGGAGCATAGGAGGTATTACTTCTCACCGCTGCAGCTCGATAGAGGTCATGAGCTCCAGGGCCAAAAGTATCTTGTCCATTACCACTAATTTGAGTATCTCTCGCCCAGAGGCCGAAAAAGACGACTTTAGTACCATAGTTTTTAGCCAAATTAGTAAATCGAGCAGCATAATCAGTAAACCGATCTGCATACTCATTTCTTTCTAGAATATCGTATCTCCCCTGAATTACGAGTAGATCGTAGTTGCCATTTATGATTTGGCCTCGTGCCGTACTGCTCCCGGTTCCCGCATCCCAATGCTGCTTTAGAGTTCCGCCTCCAATGGATCGCATTCTCGATCTCACTTGAGGAATATCAACCTTAATCATTTCTGTAATCTGATTGAAGACAGTGTGTGATGTTGGAGATCCGTTTATATACGGTCTATGAGCAAGAAAAGAGTTCCCTACAAAAAGAACATTTAGGGAGTTTCTATTTGTGCTAAAAAGTGGGTGAAGATTGTCTGGTCCATTATCTCGAAGAGTCGTCGTAGTGGTGCTAGAAGTAGAAGTCGTAGATGTTGTGCTAGTAGTTGAAGTAGTAGATGTGGTAACCGGTGTAGTCATTCTGCAAGACTCTCGTCCATTCCAGCCCCAACCATCACCATCTTCATCTATACAATCATGCAATTGAATCTCACCAACCCTACAAGAGGCACTTCCATCCCAGCCCCAACCATCGCCATCAGAATCAATACAGGGAGCAGCTACAGCTTGGGTTTGAGTAATAAATAGAAACGAAAGAAATAGCGCTAGGTTCTTCATATTCTGCGGGCTCCACTTTTGGCTAAAAAATCCTGATAAAAACTTTAGGAGAGACTCGGCTGAGCATAGTCCTCGAATAGGCTAATCAAGGAATTTAGGAGCATTACTTCAATAATTCCCTAACTAACTTAAATTATTTAGGTTAGTTAGGAAGCTATGAAAGGGATAATCGAATAATTGTACCGCCCCCTGGTAGCTCGGCACTAGGGAATAGTTGAGATCTAGATTTGATATCATAGCCCTGGAGCAAGAGGTGCTTAGAGTGATCGGTGGGTACCAAATTGATTAATTTTGGGTTTGGGACTTGCCCTAGAGTATTTTCTGTTAAGAAAGTTGACCCGGCAGGGTTAGAAAAAACCTTTAGGAGACTCCCTCGAAAATAAGACTTCCATGCTCTTGAGTGAAGTCATCAATTAAATTTCCTGACTCATCTACAACGTGAATTTGAACTGGAAGGCCAGGGTCAATATTTCTATCTGCCCAAACTGCAAAATGCGTTTTGAACAGTTGTCTAGGCGCAATATCAGTTGGGGGTATATACTGAAACCATTATAAATTTCGGTATTTTAGT
>CALKYB010000280.1 GCA_938003565.1 uncultured bacterium | reverse complement strand
TCTTTAGAGAGACGCAAATAAATTTCCTCTGAAAAAAGAATATCGCCTTCACTTACCGAATACCCACGCACCGCTAATTCAGATTCAACAAGCCCTTGAATTTGCCGATTAACATCAATTATAAAAATACGCGATGGCCTACGGCTTCCAAGTTCCGAAACTAGGGAAGAAATATCAGCATCATCTGGACAGTTGATAGAGCCAGAGTTTTTTAAAATCAAGATATTAGCATGGGTGCTACGAATAGCTTTGGATACAGCTGTCGATGAGGAGGCTAAACTGTGGCCATACTTTAAGTCTGAAAGCCTTCTAGCTATATTACCGGGCTCCACCTTCTCTAAGGATTTAGATTCTAGAGTCTTCTCCAATCAATACCTCCGATTTTAGTGATCAAAGCATCAGCTGCCTTAGGCCCCCAGGTTCCCGATTCGTAACCGTAGACAGGAGATTTAAGGCGCGTATCACCCCAGACCTTTAGTATTGGATCGACCAAACGCCAAGCCTCCTCAATTTCATCACTTCTAGTGAACAAGCTAGCATCTCCCTTGAGAGCGTCTAATAAAAGTCTCTCATAAGCCCCAGGAGGCTCCCCTCCAAAGACAGACCCGTAATTAAAATCCATCTTAACCGATTCAACCGACACAGAGGGGCCGGGAGGTTTAGAGCTTACCTTCAATGCAATTCCTTCGTCTGGTTGAATCTGAAACGACAAAACATTTGGACTTATTCCACGTAGGTTCTCCTCCTGAAAAAGGCGATATGGAACACTCTTAAAAAATATTGATATATCCGTTACCCGTTTAGCTAAACGCTTTCCGGTTCGAACAAAAAAAGGCACCCCAGCCCAGCGCCAATTATCAATAGCAAAACAAAATGATGCAAAAGTCTCAGTAGTTGAATCTTTATCTACCCCCGCTTCAGCCAAGTATCCCGGAACTTCCTTACCAGCTACAAAACCACTCTGATATCGAGCCCTAACAGCAAATTTATCCACTTCACTTGAATCATATCGTTTTATGGCCTTTAGAACTTTCACTTTCTCATCCCGAACGGAATCAGCTTCAAAGTTAACTGGGGGCTCTAGCGCAACCAAACAAAGTAATTGCAACAAATGGTTTTGGGCAATATCTCGAACGATTCCGGTACTATCAAAATATCCTGCTCGATGCTCAACGCCGATTGACTCAGACACTGTTATTTCAACGTGATCGATATACTTACTATTCCACAGGGGCTCAAAAATTCCATTTGAAAACCGAAAAACTAAAATATTTTGAACTGTTTCCTTGCCTAAGTAATGATCTATTCGATAAATCTGCTTCTCTTCCATCAACTCTAAGAGAATACGATTCAATTCACGAGCTGATTCAAAATCCCGCCCAAATGGCTTCTCAACCACGACTCTAGAGTTATCGCTATTAATGAGCAGATCTTGTGCATTTAAGTTTCGGGAAACTGCTTCAAAGAAACGAGGAGCGATTGCATAGTAAAAAACCTTTTTTAGCTCAATACCTGAACTTTCATCTAGATTTTTCAGCTTTCTCTTCAGCTCTTGGTAACATCGACCTTCATCAAATGATCCAGAAATAAAATGAGCTTCGCTTAAGAATTTAGCAAGAATTCTAGAATCTAGACTCTTTCGATGCCTAGAGAATTTACGAATGGACGCTTCAATCTGATTCCTAAATTCAGCATTATCAATTTTAGAATGAGAAACTCCTATCAAATAAAAATTAACAGGAAGCAACCCATCTGATGCCAAGTCAAATAATCCAGGCACCAGCTTTCTCATAGTCAAATCGCCAGTGGCTCCAAAAATCACCATCGCTCCCGAGGGAGTAGAGTTTTCGGATGAATCACGGAAAGGATTTTCGACCATTAGACGCTGTAGATAACTTAGATTTTCTTTACGGAATGTCCACCAAATTGCTTTCGCAACCCGGCCAAAAATCTGTCGCTGAAGGTATTTTCTCTTCGAGATCTGAACCTAGCCTGCAACGAGGCCGTAATTACCGGGGTCGGAACAGAAAGGTCGATAGACTCTTCAACAGTCCAACGCCCCTCACCAGAATCGGGCACAAATCCTTTAATCTCGTCCAATTTAGAATTTCCGCGAAGCATGTCTCCACTTAACTCAAGCAACCAGGAACGGATTACACTCCCCCGATTCCAAAGACTAGCAATATCAGCCAAAGGCAAATCAAACCTTCCATGCTCCATCAAATCGAAACCCTCCGCATAAGCTTGCATCAAGCCATACTCGATTCCATTGTGGATCATTTTAACAAAATGTCCTGCCCCATTTTCTCCAACTCTCAAATACCCGTCCTTAGGAGCTAAGCTGGAAAACACCGGCTCTAAAAAATCGAAGGCTGTTTTATCACCTCCAATCATCAAACAATATCCGTTCTCAAGGCCCCAAACACCGCCACTGGTACCTGCATCCAACATTAATACTTGAATTTCTTTTAAGACCGCAGCCCGAGAAATAGTTTCCTTATAGTTGGAGTTCCCTCCATCAATGACGATATCACCAGGCCTTAAATCATCTCGTAGGGCTTCTATTGTGTCGTCAACCGGTTTACCAGCAGGAATCATTAGCCAAATAACCCGAGGAGCGTCTTTAGTGGCAAGCTCATCTAACATCCCTCCCAGACTCTCCACTCCGACCGCGCCGAACCCTCTATATTCTTCAACCGTATCTAAACTGCGATCAAAGGCCACTACTTCATGACCAGACTTCAAGAGGCGCCTGGTCATATTTCCACCCATCTTGCCCAGGCCAACCATGCCGATTCTCATTGAGCCATCCTATATACTGAAACCGCCATAAATTTCGGTTAATATTAAGCCTTCAACTGTTTCTCAATACTAGCATTCAATGAATGAAAGGAATCTACAAACTTCCCCACTCCTTCCTTCTGTAAATCAGATAAAATTTTGGAAACGTTAATCCCCAAGTCCCACAACTTGCCTTGAAGCTCGGTAGCATCTGAAACATCATTTTCAATGGTAATTTCGGCATGACCATGATCAACAAACGCTTCGAGAGTCTTTGGTGGTAAGGTGTTAACTGTATCTTTCCCAATCAGTTGCTCAACATAGAGTACGTCGCGATAACTAGGATCCTTTGTGCTAGTACTTGCCCAAAGCGGACGTTGAACATTAGCTCCCTTTTCCTTAAAACTATTAAAGCTTGAGGTATTAAAAATATTTTTAAACTCCTGATACGCCATTCTGGAATTCGCAATACCGAACTTGCCCATAAGCTCTTTAGCCTCTGGGTTCCCATTTCCAGCAAGATTTTTTAATTCTTTATCTACTGCAGAATCAACACGACTCACAAAAAAACTCGCAACAGAGCGAATCTTATCCACCGGCAAGCCCTTTTCAATCCGAGACTCCAAAGCACTAATATAGGCATTTGCTACTTCTCGATAATTCTCCACAGAAAACAGTAGGGTCACGTTAACGCAAATTCCAGCTTCTAAAACTTTTCGAATCGCTGGGATTCCATCTGGGGTTCCAGGGATTTTTACCATCACATTAGGTCGGTTAACTTTCTGGAATAACCTTCTAGCTTCGGCTATTGTGCCGTTAGTATCTGAAGCTAAAAGTGGAGACACTTCAATACTAACAAAGCCATCTTCCCCACCACTGCTTTCAAAAACTGGCAATAAAAGATCTGCCGCTTTCGACAAATCCGCAACGGCTAGCTCTTCAAATATTTCATCCGCATTGGTAGTGCTCTTCTTCAAAACACTAATATCAGCATCATAGAGAGATCCATTGCTAATAGCATTATCAAAAATTGTGGGATTAGAAGTTAATCCTCTAACACCCCATTCTGAAATAAGACGGGCCAACTCGCCGCTGTTTAACAATTCTTTGCTGATATTATCATACCAGATACTCTGACCTAACTTCGCTAGCTTTTGAGCTGCATTGTTTGACATGAAATCAAATTCTCCGAAATCCTCACACAATTAATTTTTAGGAGCAAAGCTCGATGAGGTTACAAAAACACATAAACCCGACCTAAACAAAACTTCCAAAGGCAACAGTCCTACTCACAATTAGGACCAATTTCACTATACCTAGGCAACTAGACGATGACCAGTAGGAAGATGAACAAGCCCGTTTCAGCTGATTTATAACTAAGGAAATGTCTCCAAACAATCGCTTAATGAAGAATTACTAGAAGCCAGAGCGAACGCTAGGCTAGTGACTACCCAAGGGCGGATATACTGCGCCTCATTTAAATTTCGGTATTCAAAAATATTTTCAATAAGCGCAGTATAAGCCGAGCATGAGCGAGGCGATTATACAGGTATACCCCGCCCATGATATTCTTAGAAGCGCAGCTTCGCAAGAAAATGATATTAGTGCCTTAAACAGTGAGTTTCTGACTTTTCTAGCCAAGACCTACGGTCTTGCAGTCATATTTTGGTTTCAGTATATAAATATCTGCGCTGGGACAAGCCCAGCGACTACCCCGCTCGAGATTTCAAATAAAAGCCGAAATTTATAGTGGGCGGG